>JAYXXD010000005.1:0-49730 GCA_036019775.1 Thermoplasmatota archaeon | reverse complement strand
GGCCCACGTTCTTCCTCAGTTCCGAGATCCGGATGTTTGAGAACAGCTTTGCTTTTCGCTCCATGTTGTGCCCAGGATGTCCATTCCTCGCTCGTTCGACGTTCGTGTTTCCAAGAACCTGTTTTGAGAAAACCATTCAGTGTAGCATCCGTATCTTGGACAGCTAGGAAGAGATTGGAACGAAGAGGTAGCCATCCTTGTTGCTTCCAACCACGAACAGCCCAACCGCCGAAAAGGGCAGGAATGTTGCGGGGTAAGGCGCGAATCAATTCAGTCGATTCCTTTCTCGAAATCGGTGTTCCTCGAATGTATCGGCCAGGGACAACAGCACCAGCAATGCAAACAAATCCTTCCAAATCGCGAAGATGATTCGCTTGTTCTTCTTCGGAAAACAATCGCCACTGATCGATGGTGAGGTAGGTATAATCGATCTTATGTTGCTCCAATACGCCACAGACATATCGAATGTGGAAGCCAACATATGGAGGAACACCAAAGGCTGCAGGTTCGTCTTCGTACCCATCAAGAACGAGCCATGAAGGAGAACCGTTCTCTACCATGGTATGCGTCTTGACTACCGCTTGATAGCCTTATGTCTCCAAATTCGGAGGACTGGGCTGATTTGTCCAATTCCTCTCATCGGCGTTGCTTCTTTTGTTTCTCTTCAGCAATAGCCTTGAGCTCTCGGGTGGATTTTCCTCCCTGACCCTTCTTTTTACCACCTGCTTGAGAGATATCGACCTTCAATCGTCGTCCATTGAGTTCCTGTCCGTTGAGGGCTTTGACGACCTCGTCGCCCTTGTCTTTCTCCTCGATGAAAACAAATGCGAATCCTTTCGGCTTTCCGCCTTTGTCGGTTGCAATTGCAATTTCTGTGATAGTGGCCTTGTCGCCGAAGAATGCTGTAATGGCCTTCTCATCCGCATCGAATGGAAGGTTTCCAACGTAGAGTTTCAAGCCCTTTGCAGGTCCTTTCGAACGCTTCTCCTTGTTATCAGCATCACGAACACCGATACGGCGACCGTGAAGGCGATGACCGTCGAGTTCTTTGATAGCAGCATCAGCATGTGCCTTTTCCGTGTAAGTAACAAATCCGAAGCCTCTGGAGGCTCCTGAATCATCGGTCATGACGATGCAATCGGTCATGTCACCATGCTTTCCGAAGAGTTCTCGGAGCTTTTCAGTGTCAACCTCTCGAGGTAGACCTCCGACGAAGAGACGACATCCTGGAGCAGCCTTTCGTCCGCGTCCTCCTCCTCCTTGCCCTTGACCTTCGAACCGGAAATATGACCGCTCACGACCATCTTCTCGAACGTCCGCTGCGATGTACGTTGCACGACCGGATGAACCGTGTGCAAAGAGTTGCTCAGCCTCCTTGCCCCATCGCTTTCCTGAGAGATTGAGTGCAGATGCACCTTGATCCAACTCGGCCCAACCTGCTCCAAAATTGTCAGCAAGGGCTCGATAGCCTTCGTAGGAACAACTCGGACAAGCTACGTTCCAGTCGCCGTTAACATGCGCCTCGAGCGTATCACCGCACGACGGGCAAATCGCGTGTAGAACGCCACAATCCTCGCGTTCTCGGAAATCGAGTCGAACAACGGGCTCAACTTCGGTGACAACCGCTCGGGCAACATCGCGTCGACGAACGGCATCTGCCACAGTATGGAGGAAACGATCGACAATTCGTGTCACGTGAAAGTGGCCATGGAGTTGATGTGGAAGGACGTCACCGTTCTTTCCTTCAACAACTAGAATCCGTGCCTCTCCACCTTTCTCTTGCAGTTTTTCAAACACGCAAAGAACGGTGTCACCGATCTCAATGTTAACGATGGATTTCGAAGCATCAACAATGATTTTGCCATCTTCGATTCGCATATGTCCAGTTGTTGTTGCAACGATTCGATCATCGAAGGTCGTCGTTCCTTCGCCGGCTTGATGTTCGCCGACGGTTCCAATCTCTGTTCCGGGGGTGACGAGGCTCGTCGTCATAATTTCAACTCGCTGCACAGGTAGCCGACGTGTCAGCGACGTGTGCTATTCTGATGCGAGCGCTGCTCCCTTTTCAACCCCTCACATGAGTTTTCATCAATTCTTCTTCTCAAGTCGATAGCATCGTATCCTTGTCGAGGCTTTGTTTTTCGAATGGTGAGCATAAGCTGCAGGAAGCCGAAAATCATCCTGATAAATCGAATGCAATTCGTATCCATTTTCCCGAGCAAGCGGCAACAAATGCTCAGCATCGATACTGTGAATGAAGTGAATGAGTGGAATCTTCATGGCAAAAATGGTCTCAAAAAATACCCTATCTGCTCGTTTTGTTTGAACGCCCCATGGAGGGTTCATGATAACCATGTCAACTGGCTGTTGTAGATTCACTGGCATTCCGTCTATGAGATGCTCGAGGACCGTACACATCGATTCACCGTCTACGTCACGTACGTTTTTATCCAGCACTTCGACTGTTCTTGAATCACACTCAATCAGTGTGACTTTTGCAGCACCAAGAAAAGCAGCACCTATTCCGAGAACACCGTTTCCAGCTCCCAAGTCCAAAACATGTTTCCCTTCGAATCCATCACCAAGATCAATTTTCGTTAACCATGCAGCAGCAAGGTTGCCTTCAGTTGGATACTGCTCGAGTTCAACGGAACTGCAAGGGTGTGGAGAAAGTGAAGAGAGGCGCATCGCAAGATGCCGTTGTCGCATGCATTCACCAACGTCGCTGCTGACCGAATTGTTGGTTGTTGAATTGTTGCTGCTGTTGCATTTGAGCAGCGTATTGAGCCTGTTGCATCGCTTGTTGATTGCTCATCATCAAAGCAATCTGACGAATCTGCTCAGCTTCCATTCGGAGACGTTGGATAAGTTGCTCACCGGGTTGTTGGTTGCCACAAAATCTGCAAAATCGCATTCCATCGTGTAGAGATTGCCCACAAGTCACGCAGAATGCCATCGTCTCACCAATTTTTCTCTATCCGTCTTCCAATTTGAACCTTTCATTCAACTGCAGTGAGTTCCATGAACACCGGCCACGTTTCAAATCCAACTGCGGCGGCACGTTCATTGATCGACTCCCAACGAGGGTCGTCGACCATATCACTGGGCTCAACGCCATTTTCGAGCAATTCATTGACCAAGGCTCGGAATTCGATTTCGATTTCAGTTTGTGGCTGTTCATCAATGGGTTCTGGAACATGTTCTGGTTCTTCTTCAGCGATTGGTGGAGGTAATGGGATACTCATTTCCTTTAATTCATCACCAGCAGCTTGCATCTCTTCAAATCCATCTGTTGTGGCTTTGGTGATTGCCTCACTCACGGATTGTGGTCCTTCTGGCTCATCCGATTCTATTGTTGGTAGCGGTACAGATTTCTGTGTTGGAATTGTTACTTCACTCACTTCGACCTCAGTAGATGCAGGAGCAGCAACAACCTCTTCAGGAGTTTGTTCTTCGACAACAACCGGTTCAGGAGTTGCTGGTTCAGCGGCTCTTCCAACACCCAAGACTTCTGCTTGCTTTCGAGCAAGCTCAGCGGCTTGTCGACGAGGAAGACTAACGAAGCATTTGTTTGGAATGGATGTTGGTGGAAACGGAAGGTAGTAACGCTCGATTGCTGGAAGACTTGGGTGTCTGAAACAAATCATTGTGATGTTTTCGAAGGCACGTTGCGCTGGTACATCAACCGAGAATGGAACCGGTTGCACAGATATTGATCCACGAATCCATTTTTCGCTAGTGACCATGTGTTTCATCCATGGCCCCAAATCGGAGGTTGCTAGGTCAAGGAATTGGAACGAAGCATCTCTTGGATTCAATCCTTGCTCCTCCAACAAACGAGCCTCAGCACGAGGCCGATGAAAAACGCCTATGACCGGTTGACCGTGTTCCACCATGTCTCCATGCATTTCGATAATCTTGCGTTCTTTTCTTGGGCAGATGATCATCACTTGCATTCGCAGAGTCTCTGGGTCGTAGATGTCGCCCCATCGCTCGTTCGCCTCTGAGAGAAGACCATCGATCGTTGTACCCGGAATCATTGCTGTTATTCCCATGCGCTCACGATTCCTATGAAGAAGAGGAAGGATTTAGGTCTACTGATGAAAAAAGATCCTTGAAATATGCCAATTCAGCAAGGAGAAGTACTCCTCCAGCAGCTCCTCGAATCGTGTTGTGGGATAGTGCTTGAAAGGAAACGATGCCCTGTTCGACTGAAATGAGTTGAACTGTCGTCGTCATGCCTGCTTTGAGATCGGTTGAAGGAGATACTTCTTCAAGCGTTTTTCCGTTCCATAAATCACGCTCTCTTGTCGGCTCTGAGTCGATTAATGTCAATGGATGTTGCGGTTGACTCGGAAGGGGCCAAATACGGTCTTGAACTGTGGCCATAAGTTCTGTTCGAATCGAATTGTATGATGGATTTCCCTCCAGATGCACTTGAACATGTACAAGATGTCCATCTCGTTCATCAACGCGAGTGCATTGAACATCCCATTCTACATCACTGATGCCAAGAATACGCTCGGCTTCTTCAATAATCTTCTCCGCCTCACCTTGGATTTCCTTTCCAATAGCATTCGCTTTTTGCTCGTCATCAAGTAAGAGTTTCCATCCTGCACCTGAGAGGGCTTGTTCACTCCGAACGACCACTTTTGAGATGGTATGCAGGAGGGATAGAACCGAAAGTGGATGGAGAACAGGAATTAGGGTACAATTTGTTGCACATGCATGAAGAGCTTGTGTTGATGGAGAGAGAACAAGTGCTTCTGGATTAACGTCCGCCACAACGAGAGGTACATCAGGATCCATTCGATATGCGCTTGCATTTGAAAAGACATGAATGCCAGCATCGACAAGTTTCTTTTCGATATCGAGTGCAGGTTTGCTCGGTAGTGCGCTGAAAACGATTTGAACGTTAAAATCACGCAATTTTTGTGCCAAAGAGGCGTGATTCACATCAAGAATTTCAATATCACTTTCAGCAATGAATTTGGTTTGTTCTTGTTCAAGATACCAGGGTATTTCAGCGAGTTTCGCTCCTTTTCTTTGACCTGCTACAGCGACCAATTGGAACCATGGATGGTTTGAGAGCCGCTGTTGCATGCGTTGCGAGACGAGCCCTGAAGCGCCGAGTATTGCAACTCGAAACCTTCGCATGACAATCTCTCCTTCTTCGTTGATTTAGTCCCTTGCTTTCGGAATTTGCCTCAAAGCATATCTTCAAGTGCTGAACATTCAAGGGACAATCATGGAGAATACATCTACCATCCAAGCCTTTGCCCATTGTGACGGCCCATGTGGCGTCTATGACCCAGCGAGTGCACGAGTTGCTGCTGAAGCTGTTCAATCAATGACCAAGAAAATGGTCGCATTAAGCAGCGGAGATGCAGACAAGTCATCTGCCTCATACATCAACACCATGAGTCGTTATGCTGCCATCAAGGAAGAGGAAGCGCAAAAATGCAAAGACGAACTTCTCGTTCTTTGGACCGACTTTTTCAAACCTCAGCACCTTGAATCCAACCCAGATCTCCACACAACGTTCTGGATGGCTGCGAAACTTTGCTCCGCTTGCAAAGTCGAAGTCTCTGAACAGCATGCTCAGGAACTAATGGATGCTGTTGAGGAAATCCACAATATGTTCTGGGCGACCAAGGGACGTGAAGTCTCTTGGATTCGTGCAAGTTGAGGCGATTCATTGGAATCAATTGCTGTGGTCATCCACGGCGATAGCATGTGGCCTTCTTTGAAAAACGGTGAAACTATTGATGTAACACCATATCAGGGACAAACCCTCACAATCAACGACATCGTTGTGTTCAAAGATCCGAGGGATGAATCTCGAATTTGCATCAAACGGATTAAGCGGATTGAAGATGAAGGTATTTTTGTTGAAGGTGATAATCCTGATCCTACAGCTTCAACCGATTCGCACAATTTTGGTTTGATTCATCCAGAATTACTGATTGGATTCAAACGCTAATTTTCCTTTCCCAAGTTCTTCTTCGACAGGTCTAGGAAACAATTTCCGAACCACGAGTTTCCTTAGAATAGACGAACCATCTCGTAACGAACCGAGTTTCGCTTCGCCAATTCTTGCACCGTACGAAATGGGGATGTTGATTAAAGAAATTCCAGATATTGCGCATTGAGCATACATTTCGGCTTCGATTTCAAAATCCATGCTGTTTAGGTTCATCCGCATCAAAGCCTTCCGATCAAAAAGCCAATATCCGCTGCAAACATCATGTATCTCAGTACCGTGAAGGATAACAGCTGACCAGGTAAGGAGATGATTTCCAATCCAATTGACGGGTGACATTGCATCTTGAGCGAGTGAATGACTCAAACGATTCCCGACAACGACACTCTCCGGTTCTAATTGTTGAAGCATGGGAAGCATATCCAACGGATCATAGGTCAAATCTGCATCGAACATGACGACTGCATCAAAATGATTCTTGACTGCGTAATCGAAACCAACCCGAACGGCTTCTCCTTTTCCTCGACTCGGCTGGACAAGGACCGTACAGCCTGCATCGATAGCAATTTGTTGGGAATCGTCAGTACTTTTCCCATCAACAATGACGATGTTAGGCTCCCATCCAAGTTCAATGAGTGACTCACTCGGAATCGTTCTCAAAACAATATCCAATCCCTCTGCTTCATTGAGCACGGGGAGAAGAATCATCAGTCGTTTCACAAGCATCGCTTGAGCTCGTCGCATTTCATGGCTTCGGATTAATTCCGCTTTTCAATTCAATATAGTGGATTCTGAGCCCAGTCGAATCAAGAATATGTGAACTTCTGCCTGAAAATCCCAATGGATTGATCCACGTTGTCCCATCTTCATTCAATTCAATACCAACATCTAAGGTCATATTGAGTTCAACATTTAGGCATTCATAATGCCACCCAGGACTCTTTTCAGGGTTGAATGTTTGACCACTAAATTTGAATCGATACGATTCGAAATCTCCAATTTGCTCGTAGAGAAGACAAACGTTATGCAAGCCCTGCAGTGTTGTTCTGTTGACAACATCCTCCCAAGAGTACGTTCCCTTCTGGTTGAGGACAATTCGTTCTTGACCGAGGTTAAGAGGGTCATAGAATCGATGATTTCGCCATGGATCTTTTTCCAGTGCACATCCCTTCATATTTTCACAAACTGTTGTATTGAGACCCGCTGTTAGTAACACGCGCGAAGGAGAAGGTTCATTCCACAGTTTCCAGTATCTTGCACCATCGAACGATTGTTCAACACTCCAATACGGTGACGGTCCTAATGTCAGAGCAAGGGTTCCAATCGGACTTGATACAGCATGACCAATGTTGAGAGAACGTAATGTTGGAATATCATTTGATCGAATCGCAGTCGTTGCCTTTTGGTGTACCGTTTCGTCTAACGTTAGTAGGCCTAAGGATGGAACGCTCGTTGTTTTTATCGATGGTTCAAAACCATAACTGTGTCCCCAATGAACATTTTCCGAGTACACATATCCACTTGGAGGATAATTTGAAAGATACTCCCTCAGATCTTGGTCACCTTGGGACGTTGCATGCAGTTCATCATGAACGGACAGATTCACGAGCAATCCAATACTAAGTATTGAACCGAGCATGAGGCCTACGAGGAAGATTGTACTGAACAACGGTCGAATAAACGGATCCATTTCCAAACCAAACCATGAACTTGATTCATCCACAGTCGTCAATGATGTTGAGCGACTGGCCAGAAGACCAACAAGAACTGCAAGGGGTACGTGATAGGCATGCAATGCCATAGAGTAGAGTGTGTAGGAAAGGAGGCTCAGAACCTGTATGTTTGCTAAGCCTTCGATAAGATGAACAAATGAGAGCAACCATATCGCTAGGAACCAAAATGAGAGCAAACGTATCTCCAAACTTTTTCGACCAAGAAATACGGAAATACCGGCAAACACCATCAGCGGTCCGTTGAACATGAGCATCGGTTTTCCGCCTTGCCATCCGTATTCAGCAAAAACGGGTTCACTTAACATCCGTGGTGCAAAGAACACCAAGGCGATGATGAACATCGAACTTACGACTATAATCGAAGTAAGAAAAAGAGGTTTTTGTTGGGCTTTTTCGTTTTCAGTAAGACGGTTCTGAATCACCAAGCTGGCGAGGAGTAGTGCTGCCAAGTAAATCGCTCCAGTCGGATGAATAAGCACGGCACAAAATGCCAAAAATACGAACGCTAAGATGTGATACTTCATCGATTGTTGCAGAGGTCGGAGTACAATCATGAGTCCAACAATCAGCCCAAGTTGGCTTGCTACAGTTGGGTATCCGGAATCAAACACTTTTGCAAAGAGGGCGAAAGAGCCCCCCATTGCAAGGACACTCGATGCACCCGCTCCTAATCGATCCATGCTTCCCCAGATTCCAAGGAACAAGGCGAACAAAGAAAGATGCCCGAGGATCAGTATCGCTTGTTCAATTTCCGTATTTGTCATGTGCTGAACCCACGCCAAAACAGTTGGATATGCGGGTGGGTAGGTCCAAAGCCCAGAATTCGGCGCCTGAACTTCAAAAGTTCCAGTTTGCCCAACGTTGGTTGCAAGAGTGCTGAATCCAATCCAGTCAACTCCAAATGGGCGTTCAAAAATAAATATCGGGACCAACGTAAGGAGGCAAAAACAACCGGCAAAAATTTGCAAGGTTGGATTTCTGTTGTTTTGAAACCATTGTTGTGCTGCGACTTCATGCTCAATTTCAGGCTCAGATTCACTTAGGACGACCCCATGGATTGCAGCTTCCATTTTTTGCCATTTGGTATACTTTGTTCGTTCTTTTTGCACCTTTCGTGACAAGAACCAGATGGAAAATAAATTCAAGATTAGAATCGCTATGCCTAGATTGGTAGTACTCCACATTTGAACGACAAAAAGGAGACCTGAAGTTCCAAACAGTGCAAGCAAACCAATGGGAAAGCATAGCAGTCCTTTACGAAAAGAATCAGCAGAAGCATCGAGGATACGAGTCAATGCAAGCCCGGGAGCAATTGTTGGGAGGAGGAGAACGAAAACTACCTCCCACATGGTATAACCCTTGATGATACAACACATCAAGTTCATGCATGAACTCATAGGGGTGAATCGTTTCATAGGGCTATGTGGGGCTCACCAGATTTGGCTGGAACGGGTCAGAACTCTTTTCATCCCATCGTTCAAATCCCGGATGAGTATTGGGTTCTTAACCTCCAAAAGCCACAAAGTGAATGGAATCAACAGTACGATGTGACAATAGGTCGGTACGATGAAAACCGACAAGGAATGTACACACAAGCATTGTTTGGCGGAGAGCGCACGATACATGTCGGTCTCGATATTGGTGCACCTGAATCAACTCCTGTTTATGCATTCGAAGATGGAACAATACACAGTTTTGCAGACAACGATACAGATGGCTCCTACGGTCCGACGATCATCACAGAACATCGAATTGCAATCCAAGGAGTTGAACAAAAACTGTGGGTACTTCTTGGTCACCTCTCTCGTTCTTCATTACAGAGTCTTGAAATCGGAACAGCATTTTGCAAAGGTGACCAGCTTGGATTCATTGGCCATGAAGGTGAAAATGGAGGTTGGCCACCTCATGTTCATATTCAATTGTCCTTCGTTGAACCAACTCGGCCAGATCTTGAAGGTGTTGTAAAACCTGAAGATCGTGAAGAGGCTTTGCTACAATACCCTGATCCTAGAAATATTCTAGGACGATTGTATTGATGCCTTATCTTCGAGATAGGCTTTGAGTGCTCGAATAGGTTGGATTGCTGCCGGGTCCTTACCATGTAAAAACGCCAGTGCAATGGTCAACCAATCCATAACGATGCAATGATGCAAGAGAACCTCCAGCAGAGATGCCCCCTCTCCATGAATTCTCCAAGCATAATCTGTCGGAGTATGTTCAATCATCCAATCGATTCGATTGCCGACTCGTTTGTTTAATCCATCCCATGTCAAAAAAAGCGCAGCCTGGTCATGTCGCTCCGGATCAGCGTCTTCCGAGACACCTCCCCAAGCGACGAGTTCATTGTGGTTCATTTCAGGAAGAACACCAATTCGTGCAAATCTTCCAGCATTTTCATTTAATTGATTCTTGAATCGGATGAGGGCAGGTTGTAGCTCAGTTGGTCCAAGCAAAGCGAGAGGATGATCTTTCATTGCAATAGCAAGATCCAGAAGAGGAGCTCCAGATGATTTTCGAAAATCGTTGCTTTGACAAGCGTATTCAAGTCGAACGAGCATGGCCTCACGCTCGTCTGGGGATTGTTCAGGAAGCAAGCCCAGGTGTTCAATCAGGGCGAGTTGTCGGGAAAACAGGTGTCCAAAAGCAGTTCGTGGCGGCTGACCTCCAATCGAAGAAATCAGGTGACAGTCGTCATACAATTCACAAAGGCCTGCCAACATCCCTCCAGTTGTAATCACCACTGTGGTTGCTCCCTGCTTCAACGCAGTTTCTGTGGCTGCGAAAGTTTCCTCTGTATTGCCACTGTGTGATGTTGAGAGAATCAACCAATCTGGAGTCCACCATGACGGAAGACCATATTCTCTGTGGACAACAAATGGAACTGAACCATTTGCATCAGACAAGCGTGCTAGAAAATCTCCACCTGCTGCAGAACCCCCCATTCCAAGGCAAAGGACACCTGCCCATTCTCTTGATTTCAATTTCATCAACCAAGGAAGGTGCTCTTCATGAACAACAGAGAAACCCTTTTCGATATCACTCACAAAAGATTCTGTGCAACCAATCATGTTCTCTGAATCCAATTTTTGGATCAAATCTTCGATGCTGGGTGCACCTTCGTCCATGGGTCTATGAAAGGCTTGACCTTCATATGGGCTCCTATAAGATTCACTGGTCAAGTGCCATCTCATGCAGTGCAATGTATTCTCCATCGATACGGGCAAGTCGAAGTGTTGAGCCACCGTCAAAATCCCAAGGTAATCGGACAGAGGTCATCTGCCACGTCGTTGGGTCAAGAAATTCTGCAGCAGAATCGTCTCGATTTAGAATCTCAACAGTCAAATGTTCGCCCATTTGTGAAAGAACGTTTGCTCCTTCGAGGTCTCTCCATGTTGCTCCAGTTCGTTCTTGACGAGAAATTCGTTCCATGATGGCTCCTTCCTTGCTCCATGAACTCGGTCGCCAGAGTTCTCCTCTCCATCGAACAACGTCTCCTAAGTCATAACCAGGTTTTCGATACAAGAGTGTAAGCCGTGTGACATCAACACCATCTTTTCGACCTACGGTCGAGTTGGTTTCTGTTACTTGGCCTCCCCAATGTTCAGTCAGGTGTCTCCCCCAAGCCCGAGCCAATCCTTTGGAGCCCATGACCACATCATATCCTCCCGTTACTGGTCCTTCATTGGTAATGAAAAACATCGGATCATCACTCAAATTCTCGATAACATCATCGAGGCTCGCACGAAGAAGGTTCAATTCATCATCACCAAGTCGACGGCCTGTGGAGCGAAGTTGCACAGTCGCTTCGAAATAATTGCCAGCACGTCGCGTGCATGTAAGGCACACTCCATTTGAGCGACGTGCTCGCATTGTATGTTCTTCAGTATACAGCAAATCATCGATTATGCCTTCGATTTGCATGTGAAGCAAGGTATGTCGGTCAGAGACGACTCGTGCATCAAAACCAAGTCCAAGTTCTTCAGCACGTTCATGAAATGCAACATTGCGTTGAATCAGTTCATCCCATAGCGTATCATCTGGTATGTTGACCCATCGCCCCTGAATATCGATAAGTCCACACCTTGCACATTGAGTGAAGTTTGTATTTTCAGGGACAACTGCAAGTTTGGTTCGCTTTCGTGTACAGGATTCGCACATTCGGTCCGTGAAGAGCGGAGGTTCACTCCCACAAACAAGACAAAAATCGCCTCCAAGTCCTTGACTCATTGGGCTCACTCCTGCTCATTTTGATGTGTTGACATGCTCCGCTCAACAGCTTCAATTCGTTGTTCGAGATCATTGCTTCTCGAGAAAACAGTCCATGTCCATAAGGCGATGGCGATGAGCATACCGAGGTAGGCTACAGCAAGATACGTCATACCCTCGGCCATGATTATACCTCATCCATTGCTTCTTGAATGCTTTCCAATCTCTGTTCGAAAGAAGTTATTCTCATGCTCATGAGAATATGGCCTATGATGAAAATTGTGAATGATATCGCCCCTAGAAACAAAATTAGGGCCATCTCGCCGTTCAAACTTCCGCTTTCTCCACCTCCGATAACTGGGCCTGGGTGTCGAATTTGCCAAAGGCGAGTTGCGACGTATGTCACTGGGACGAGAACAAAACCAAACAACCCAAATGTCGAGAACGTATCTCTGGATTCGACACCATCGGGTTGAGATTGGCGTCCAAGAATTAAGAACAATGCCAAAAATGTCAGTAATCCAAATGTGTTCAAGCGAACATCGGTCCAATCCCAAGGAACGCCCCATTCGGCTGATCCCCACACCATTCCACTCCAAACAGTCATCAGGCCGGTTGCCAAACCTGCTTCAGCACCAGCAACATGCATTCTCCATCCTAAATTGGACCGTCTGAAAAACCACAATGCTGACCCAACAAAGAGGAATCCAAATGCGATGAACGCTGACCATGCTGCTGGAACATGCCAATAGAAAATACGCTGAGCGTCTGGAGATTCAAATGCGTTGATTGAAACGCTAGGCGCCTTGAGAAAAGCAAGACCAAGTGTGACACCGATTCCTACGAAACCGAGCAGAAGAATCGCCTCTGCAAATCGCTTGGTCATATTGATGCGACTCGACCACTTGATTTGAAGAATTGCATCTAAAGCAGTTTTGAATCCGTAATCCATTGCACCAAGAGGGCGAATGGAAGAATGAGAATGGGTGTGAGAATCCTCGTGAATGCAGCTCTCGGTCGTGCTAATCGAGAAGTTGCAAGGTCAATCCAGCGAATGATTGCCATGGTCACTGTTGTTAATGCTCCTCCAATGATGACAAGGATCCAAGATACATCATAATCGAAACCCAATTGGGTAAGTGCTGTCAAACCTGAGCCAAGAAGGAGGCCATGCAAATACGAATGAGGGATTCCTTGACGATGTGCTTTCCACCAATCCAATGCACGATGTTCATGCAACATTGTGATGATGTTATCACCAACGAGGCCCGCCGCAAAGGCTGCGCTGAGAAAAATCCCAGATGCTTGAATCACATTCGAATCAACTGCAGATGAATCAATGAGAGCAAGGAGAATACCCAGTGTCAGGAATCCTGCGATTCCATTGCTTGCGAGGGTTGTAAGGGTTCTCTGATTGAGGGTAAGGCCTGTTCGAAGTGCTGCATTTTTTCGTCCATCCGATGCTGAACCGATATCCTGTTCTTCAATTCCAGAGTCGTTCGCTTCGTTTGCAATGAACGTATTTTCCTTGAAAAAGTGTGTTGCACACGTTTTGAAATCCGAATGGTGACTCGCTAAAAGAATACAGTTGCCCCGTCTCCGTAGTTTATCGAGATCCTCGACAAGCGCAGTACGTGAACCTTCATCTAAGCCAGCAGCAGGTTCGTCCAAAAACAAAATTCTCGGTTCAGACCCTACGAAACCGGGTAGAATGCCCGCAAGCATTGCGACTTTTCGACGCTGTCCTCCTGACAAATGGGCGATAAGATCGTGTTTCCGATGGGCGAGGTTGTAACGATGCAGCCATTCGTCAATTTCAATCCGTCCACCAGAAAGATCGAGAGCGTTGAACAAATGTTCCTCAAGGCGCTGGCTGCCTACACAAGAATCCGATTGCAAGGTAAGGCCAAAGGCGAGTTTTGGTCGCTTTGAACGTCCTGTTGCATCGATAATGATTTCACCATGATGGCTTATTTGGCCAGTTTCAAGGGGCAAAATGCCTGCAGAGGCTTCGATAATTGTTGACTTCCCTGCACCATTTTTGTCGTTGAGGAGGATGAGTTGACCACCTCTGCAGTCCATGCTGAGGTTCTTCAGGACAGTTGAGGAACCTCGACGCACAGAGACGCCGCTGAGGGAGAGGAGCACTTCGCTCATATCCCTTCGATAACCCACACATGAATGAATGCTACGTCAGGACAAGACCCATAGTCGAGCAAATGTTCGGGGTTGCATGGGGCAGATGCATCTCTCAGCATTTAGCCTCAGTGAGTGGGTCCTTCTCATTCTGTGGTTTGCTGCAGTAATCGCTCCAATTGCCTATTCCTATCGAAACAAAACTCCGGTCGCATTGGGAATATCTGTGGGACTTTTGTTGGGCTACATTGTTCAATATACGTTTGTTGTTCTCAGATCGTATGGATTTGAATTGGAATTTGTGTGGTTTGATTTTTGGTTGATTCCTGTCCGCTTAGATTCTCCAATTTATTATCATACGATGTTTACTGCTGGATTTCTGCACAGCATGACCGATGTTACTCACGTTCTTGGTAATGTTCTCGTTATCGCACTTGTCGGTATCCCTCTCGAACAACGATTGGGAACAAAACGATTCACGATGATCTATGTTGCAGGCCTGTTGGGTGGTTCTCTTGCTTGGGTGTATTTCAACAATGGTTCAGGTACGCCGTCGTGGGGGGCTTCAGGGGCGGCATATGGTTTACTTGGTGCGTATTTAGCAGGTTGGCCAAAGGACGAGATTCCATTCCCCTTGATCCTTATTCGGCCATGGCCTGTGACTGTTATCGCTTTGTTTTATTTTGGCTTTGAATTGATTCGAGCATTCAACACGGTTGGATTGGGTGGGTATTCGACCGTGGCCCATATGGCACACATCGGCGGTTTTGTTTTGGCATACGCACTGGTGCCACTTGTTGCAAAAGGTGGACCGTATCCTCTTGGTGTTATCGATGGAGGGCCCAAAGGTTTTGGAAATTCAAGAGCAGGTTTTGAGCAAATGAAATCTTCAATGGTTGATTTATCAAACATCGATGACCCGTGGACTGAACTTGGACTTGAGGTTCCGAAGAAGATACGTGAGCCTTTGCGTAAATTGAAAGAAGCCGGGGATGAAGCCGAAACACGAATCGCTTGGATGGAACACATCGCCGAAGCAGGAGATTGCCCCGTTTGTCTTGCACCTTTAGGAATGATTGAAAGAAGAACTGGTCCTCAAATCCAATGTTCGAAAGAACCGAAACATCTGGCTTGGCCGAAATAGGGGCAATTGGGTGATTTCAACAAACGCTTAAGCGATAGCATCAAAATATATCGATTTGTGGTCCAAGGTGTCGATTATGAGCGGAAGGTCCAGAATTTCGAATTCAAGACATGCTTTGTTCTTGGTTTTGCTCATGCTGACACTGCCAATTGCATCACAAATTCAAGCCATAGACAATCCTCCTGAAATTCAAGAACCGACACATGAAAGCCCTATTCTCGTTGACGGATTACCTCCTCTGGTTTGCGGAGATGATTTGTGTGACCGCCCGCTTCGTATGATTGATCGAGATGGTCGATTAGCAAACATGGAATATGGGTGGTGGCAATCTTACGGCCCTGACCTTGATTGGAACGGGATGGATGATCGCTTGCAACGAATAATGGGCGGACTCGAATCGATGTCACCAACCTCTATTCGTGGCCCTGATGGTCGAAATACGGTTGCGATTGTCGTGGATTATGCTTGGTATCCAACGGACTTAGAATCAAACATGCTTCGTTCCACACTTGAGAGACACGGTTGGGTCGGTACAGATGGCGGTGCCTTCTTTGAGGTCATTCGTAGTATCGATGCAATCGCAGTTGACAAAGTGCCTGTTTCCGCATTAATGGACATTTATCACCTCAATGGTGTTGTTGTCGTCGAAATGCAAAACGTCATGGCTCCAAACAACGATATCGCATCGAAAGCAGCCCTTGCACGTCCGTCTGAGGAGTACTCGAACACAGCCCACGAACTCGGCTATACAGGAACGGGCGTTGTTATCGCAGTTCTTGACACAGGTGTTGACAATGAACATCGTTCACTCAACGATTTTGATGATTTGAACGATGAACCCAATGCTGATGCCAAGACGTATTCTGACCGAAAGTGGATCGCTGGATTTGATGCTACAAGTCAAGTGCCTGATGATTCAGGAAATACCGATCCAGATGACGGCAATGGTCACGGCACCCACGTAGCAGGTTCAGCGCTCGGAACAGGAGATTCTTCCAGAATACACATGGGAACAGCACCCGGTGCAGGTCTTGTCGACATCAAAGTCCTGACTGATGCTGGTGGTACAAATTCACAATTCAGTCTTCGAGGGCTTCAGTGGTTGATCGATAACGTTGACACCGATTGGGGAGTCAATTCGACCTACAGAGGGATTCAAATTGCGTCAATGTCTTACGGGTCAGTTGGCGGAGGGCCGTTGTTACCGGGCGATTCTGGCGATAACGGGACAAGCGCAGAGGCCAATCTTGTCAATCAAGCAACTTCTGCAGGCATTGTATGTGTCGTAGCAATTGGTAACGACGGTTCCAATCGGGTACCGTCTCCAGGTAGTGCTGATGG
Organism: Thermoplasmatota archaeon; assembly: GCA_036019775.1. GTDB lineage: Archaea > Thermoplasmatota > Poseidoniia > Poseidoniales > Poseidoniaceae > MGIIa-L2. Next base: position 33,187 of record JAYXXD010000005.1, on the reverse strand, counting down.
AGCGATTACGGTAGGCTCAGTTGATGACAATAACACAGTGCTTCGATTTGATGATGTAAGGTCAAATTTCTCGAATTACGGTCCACGGATGTCCGATAACGATGGTGACGATTTGGATGAGCAGAAACCCGAGGTTACTGCCTACGGCTCAGACATTATCTCAGCAGCCCATGCCGCATCTTTTGGACTTCCTGGAACAGGAGTGGCTCTCGCCGATGACCAATACACTGAAAAATCAGGTACAAGTATGGCTACTCCAATTGCTTCTGGCGTTATAGCACTCATTCTCCAGGCAGATCCAGATCTAACTCCCGAAGAAGTCAAAGAAATTGTCCAGATGACTTCTGAAGCACGGGGTGAGCCTGCTGATGAAGACATTTCGCGATGGAATGAAACGTTTGGCTATGGGATCATTGATGCTGCGTGCGCTGTAGCGTTCGCCAAAGGTCAAATTTGTGATAATGGACTTCGTGCAAAAACAAGTGATGTCAACATCTCTTTCCCCGTCAACGGTACGTGGGTGATGGCAAACACAACAACCCGTATTTCAGGTGAGGTTAACACAACCGAGCTTGACTATGAAACGGTCGAGATTAAGATTGAACAACGGTTCATTTTCCGAGATAAAAACAATGATGGTAAGAACGACAAACCTCCTAGGACACTTCTTGATTGGACTTTAGTCAACGGGTCGGTTGATTACTGGTTCTACGATTTGGAACTCAAGGATTCATGGATTGAGTCGGATGATGAATTCATTGTCGTTTATGGAATCGCTAAAGATGCTGAAGATAATGAATCCGAAATAGCCATTCGAACCTTCCAACTCTCTCGGACTGGGATAACACTTGAAACTCCGATTTCGCGTAACGTTTTGAGCGGCATAATTGAGGTAACGGGACAAGTCGATGGTGTTGAACACGATCGTATTGAGTACAAAGTTGATGACGGGGATTGGGAGACAGGCACAGAACTCACCAAGCATGACGGCCCAGGCCAAGATGGAAGTGATGAGTGGTCGTTTGATTGGGACACCTCCGAAGTACCTGATGGTTATCGGGAATTGTTCGTACGGATGGTCAATAAAACAGGCTTCTCAAGCGAAGTCACATCAAGAAGTTATACCATCGACAACGTTGCCCCGGCCCCATCATTGAGGTTCATAGGCGAAGTGGAACTGTATGATCAAAATTTACCTGCCGATACTGTCTATGAAGGTAGTTTATTGGAAGTAAAGTTCGATGTATACAATGCGGGCGATAAGGATGCTACAGACATCTTTGTTCGACTTATAGCCCCTGGAGAAGAATCGGAACTCTTCCCCTCTCAGGGACTGATTCCTTCGCTTGAAAAAGGTGAATCCGTGGGAGTTACTCTGTTTTGGAAGGCAAGTATTGCCGGTCTTCATGACGTCATTATCGAACTTGATCCTGATGACGTTCAAGGTGATCTTGAACCTGAGGATAATGTCTTGACTTTCCCGTTCGAAATTTTTGAACGTCCGAGTCAACCAGTATTGCGTTATCTTCCCGGAGCTGTAACGACCCTTCCGAACGTACCACTGGCTGATGAAGAGTACACAATTTCCATTCGAATTGATAACTTGGGGCAATCAAATGCTGTAACTCTGGACCTTCTTTTGGAGTATTGGGACGACATTGATGGTTGGTTGGTTGTTGATGAGGAGCAAATTGGATTTGTGCCAGGTGCCACAGTTGAATCGGGTTCAGCGAAAGCCGAATTCCGTCACAAGAGCAAAGATATCGGAGCAGTTCTTTACCGGGCAACCTTGACTGGTGATGGTGTTGAAAGTGAGTTTAGCCAGCACACATTCACAGTTGCCATAAGCGATGTATCCACTGGACAAGGTTACTCTCCGCTCTCTTTATCGGAATCTGAGTTCCCGGTTGCTTTTATCGGAATAGGGACTTCGACCTTGTTGTTTACAACCGTTGATGGTGAGTTGCATGTTCGCTCCATGAACGACAATCTCGTTCTATTGACCGATACGCTTATCGATCAAAATTGGGGTGGAGAAATTGATGTTATTGTGCGTGAAGATGGCCTTGTGCATGCTGCATGGACAAGCCGAACACAATCTCAGCAAGGATACTATCTCAACGACATTGCCATGACCTCATTTTCTGAAACTGGTCAGATGCTTCCAATTCACCACCACTTGACGCCACTGAAAATTTCCGAAGGCGAGTATTGGGGATTAGACCTTGCACATGAAGGTGATACCGTTGTTCTCTCTGGATATTTCAGAAACATTTCAACAGGCGGCTCTTGGTCGGATTTGACTTCGATTTTCAGTATCCATTCCTCGACTCCTGATGAAGGTGAAAATTGGTCAACCACAACGACACATATTCCAGTCGTTGATATTCACCCTGATGATGGAGACAAACTTGCAACTGTTCTTCATGAGGGGATTCTGCACATACTTTTCCAAGAATTCCGAGATGATTTGACTGGAATAGAGCGTACTGGTCTTATGTATACGCGAGGGGAATTAACCTCAAACCTCTGGTCTTACCAAGCCTCAATTGGGGATGAAGCCCAATCTGCACAACTCGGATTGATCGAGGATGGTAGCGAGACGTTCTTCTTCGCAACATGGATTGAAGGTTCAGGTAGAGATTCAAACATTGTTGTTCTCGCAACAGAAGGAGAATGGAACGAGGATGTACAACGAATACCTGCGCCTGGGACATCAACTGTCATATTCAATCAACGTGAGGATGCCATTGAGGTCGTTTACAACGAAATTACAACCAGGGGAGAGGTTGCTCGATATGGACTATTAACGATCAACGAAAAGAATTCAGAAGTGACTCCAGTCATTGGGCTGTCGAACATTGTCTCAGAAAAGAAATCATTGCTTGGGTACAGCATGAACTCAAAAGATGGCATAATGTTCTCGGTTTCACCTACGGGTCGGTTCACGATGCAAAAATTCCTCATGGATACGCCTCAGGAGCCTGAGGAACCGAAGTCCCTACTGGAGCAGCTGTTGGAGCCACTTCCCGGTTCGTATGAAACAAAATTTGCGATCTTTATTGGAATTCTATCCGTTTTATTCTTGATTTTCGTCATGGTGGTCATTTCCTTGCGTTCAGCCAGGAACAAAGAGGAACCAATAGAAGATGACATCGTGGAAGATGATGAAATCGCAATTCTCGTACAAGTTGAAGAAGATGAACCTGAGGAGGAGCTTGTTGCCTCAGTACCTATTGCCTCTCCAGCCATCGTTGAAATGGATGAGCCTACACTTTCAGAAGAATTGGAGGCGAAAAGCATCGCTGGAGAAGGAAATGCGAGATTGAATCGTCGTATGAAACGAAAACAAGATCGGGAAATTGCTGAGATTGTTTCCAAAGGTCTTCCCCCTCTGCCAACTCCATCTCTGCTACCAGCAGACGGTTTAGATGCAGAGATTGTTCTACCAGCTCCTGTTGGAGAAGTCGAACCAGGGGCACTACCTCCGCTAGCGGACCTCCCACCACTGCGTCGACAGGCAATTTGTCCATCATGCAACGCAAATTTCCCAGTCACTGATTTGATGCGTGCAAGAGTTGTTTGTCCTATCTGTTCAGAACAATTCAATCTGTGAGGTTTCGATATGTGTGGTATTTTCGGATATATTGGAGAAAAAAACGCATCTGAACTCCTGGTTAATGGTCTCCTTCGTCTTGAATATCGAGGTTATGACTCGAGTGGAATTGTTGTCAAAAACGGTCAACTTGAATCGTACAAGGATACGGGAAAGGTGTCTGAGATGGCAGCATCACTTCCACGTTTGAAAGGCTCCATTGGAATTGCCCATACCCGCTGGGCAACTCATGGAGGTGTGACAAAAGAAAATGCTCACCCCCATCTTAGCAATGATGGAAAGGTTGCAATTGTTCACAATGGAATTCTTCAGAATTCTGAATTACTTCGAAAACGCCTTAGAAAACGAGGTGTAAAACTCAATTCCGAAACGGATTCAGAAATCTTTTGCCATTTTATTGCCATGGAACTTGAACAAGGCAAAAACCCACTTCAAGCCCTTCAAAGTGTCTTGTCCATTGTAAGGGGGACTTGGGGTCTTTGTGTTTTGTTCGAAGATTATGATTACGTATTGTGTGCACGCAATGGCTCTCCTTTGATTATTGGCCGAGGTGAGAATGAGATGTTCATTTCAAGTGACCCGCATGCTATCCGAGAACACACCAGTCAATTGGTTGCCCTCGAGGATGGACAAATTGCGAAATTAGATTCAAATACATTCCAAGTCATGAAAACTGATGGTAAAGAGGTTGAATCCGTACCACTTCTTCTTGAGGAAGAATGGGGGGAGAGTGAACTTGGAGACTATCCTCATTTCATGCTAAAGGAAATACATGAACAATCTCAATCGTTGCAACATTGTATTTCGGGTAGACTTCGCAATTCAGAAGGTACATCTGTGTTAGGTGGGCTTCAAATTCAACCACACGATCTTGCTCAACTCCCCCATGTTCGGCTCATTGGTTGTGGGACAGCATTGCACGCAGCACAAATTGGACAAATTCTCATCGAACAGTGGGCTCGTATTCCTGCAGTATCTCATGTTGCCAGTGAATTCAATGCCAATGATCCAGTTGTCAACCCTCAAGCACTCCATCTTGCAATTTCTCAATCTGGAGAGACTGCTGACACGTTGTCAGCAGTTAAGGAGATTCAACGAAAAGGTGCTGATGTTTACGGAATCGTCAACGTGGTTGGCTCAAGCATTGCTCGCCAATGTGGTAAAGGCGTTTACATTCATTCCGGCCCTGAGCAATCTGTTGCATCTACCAAGGCATTCACCAATATGGTTGGTGCACTAGCATTGTTTTCGCTCCAACTTGGGCGTAGCCGACATCTGTCAAAGACCAAAGGACAATCAATCATTCGTGAAATGCGAAAACTTCCGGATAAAATACGAACCTATCTTGAAAACCCAGGCCCGATTAAGGAAGCAGTTGATATGATCATACAAGCGAAGAGTGTTCTGTTCTTAGGTCGTGGAATTTCATCTCCTGTAGCATCAGAGGGTGCGCTCAAGTTGATGGAAATAGCATACATTCCTTGTCTTGCTTATCCTGCAGGAGAAATGAAACACGGACCTATTGCGTTGATCGATGAAAATTACCCAGTAGTAGTGATTGCTCCAAATGATGGTGTTCAAGATCGGACCCTAAATGCGATTCATGAATGCAAAGCGCGTGGTGCAAAAATAATCCTGATTCATGAAGAAGGTGATCCGATTGCCGAAGTTGGTGACATTAGTATTGCTTTCCCATCGACAATTCCAATGTTGACTCCATTACTCAGCGTCCTTCCAACGCAACTTATTGCCTATCACGCAGCTCTCGCACTAGGCAACGATGTTGACCGGCCTAGAAACTTAGCAAAATCGGTAACTGTGGAATAATCAGAGAACGGTAAATCGTTGCTCTTCCTGTTTCCAATTGAATGGTTTGTAACCCAATGCGTGACGGGTATGCCGCATTTTGATGATGCCCAACTTTCTTTGAACGTCGTCTTCTTTTCGATCCATGACCAAGTGAATGACTCCATCTGAGAGATAATCTTCAACACCGTATTCTCCAAACTGTTTGTGATTTTCGCCAGTCATTTCACAAATGAAGAACGACGTTAATTCAAGACGTCGAACGGCTTCAAAGAGCCGGAAGATTTCATCACGTGGATTTTCCATTTTTGTGAGGGTGAAAAAGGCACCAAGTGAATCAAAAACCAACAACTCAAAACCAATTGATTTTCTGTAATTTGTAAGTTGTTTGATGAGTTGCCCCATCCAATCAACTCGCTTACTCATGCCTTGTTCATCAAGTTGGACTCGGAGGTCAGACAAATCAATGATTGCAATTCGGTTTCGAACTCGTGGGTCATCAACGTTCATACCCATATTTGACATGTGAGCTCGTAGAGATTCTTTGCCTTGTTCGAGGGTAACGTAAATCCCGCTCGTTTCTCCGTACAAAACTGCGTTGTAAAGCATAGAGAACGTTACGCTGGATTTCATCGCTCCTGACGCTCCAGCGACAATGCAAATGTGTCCCTTTGGGATTCCGCCTTGCATGTTCTCGTCAAGCCCTTCCACATGGGTGGGGATTCGTTCCATTATATCCATAACTTCGCCTCGCTCTCAGCAGAAGCATTCAACACTTGAAATTCACCCTCGTTTTTTTTCAAAAGTCTGATGTGCATTGTTCGATAGGAGCAATTGTGCGCATTCTACTTGCATCAGCTTCTGAACGCCGAGGGGCGATACTCCGAGAGCGTTTCCAAAACGTGATTCAAAAGGCACTCAAGGGTGTTGATGAACGTGTTCCTCGTCGGCCAATTTCAGAACAAGTTGAACAAGTTGTATCTCGGAAGGCAAATGCTGTTCAGATTGATGATGAAAGCGATGTGTTCATTGTTGCTGACACTCTTGTTGAAGATCCTGATGATGATTGTGAAGCATTAGGTAAACCAGTTTCTAAGCATGAAGCGACGACGATGCTTCTCAGGTTACGAGGTTGTCGCCATCGAGTTTGGTCAGCGACAATGGTTCATTTTAGAGGACAATGGCATTCGAGTGTTGAAAATGCCTTAGTTGAGGTAGAGGATTTCTCTGATGATGAATTAATCGAACTTATTGAATCTGATTCATGGGTTGGCAAAGCAGGTGGATATGACTTGGCAGGAATGATGGGAAAGCATGCCAAGCTCGTCGAAGGTTCTGAATCAACAGTTCTTGGTTTTACTCAAGCATCACTGGAGTTACTCGATGAGATTCAATCATTACTTTCGATGAGTCGATCGTAAAACATTGGCATACGGTGCCAGTTATCTGATGGAAAAACGGTGTGGCGAATAAACAGGACTGCGAGGAGAATCGAGGCAAGACTCTGTATGCCGACCCAAACGTAAATCGGAAGATAATTTTGTTCCAACAAAATAGCTCCATCATACAATGACCAAGTCATTAATCCGCCTGAAATAAGGAACATAATGAGGAGATGGTAATGCGTAATTCGTGATGATGGAGAATAGTGGAGGTGATCTTCGTGAAGAAAAATTGCGAATCCGCAAACGATGAAAAAACAAGGGTATGCGATAAGCAACCAGTGCGAAGGTTGAATGTTTGCAAGTCCTTCATGCCCTGTCCATATGGGGGCGATAGAAATGACTGAAAGGGCAGGAATCAGAACATAACCCACGAGCATAAATCGAGAATGCGGTTTGGAGTAGCTTCCAAACGCGAATCGGAAGATTTTGAGTGGATTCATCATGAAGAAGACGTTCAACAAGACGAGAGCAAACATGGCATCAACGATGTCTTCAGAAACGTGTTCTCTCGCTCTAAGGAAGCTAACGATTACATATCCCATTCCAAGAACAAGAAGCATCAAAAAGCGGAATGGAAGGGTCCTTGGAGGTGTTGCATTCCAACCCAATCTACGATTAAAATGTGAGAGAAGAGTTGTAGACATCATCATTGTACAAAAGACTGCAACAATGAAGGCAACTCCAACTTCAATCATTCCTGTAATATGACGTGTAAACCATGATGCTCCGACAAAAAATGCGCATCCAACCAGAACAAGTCCAGGGGCGTATGAAAATATGCCAACCTCTCCAGCATTGGTTTTCTGTTTGACAATATCCATTGACGAAGACGTTAGAGTAAGCAAAGCAAGGCACATGAGGATAATTCCAATACCTGATAATTCGACGAAAAGACTCCATTTTCCTGAATAGATTCCAACATGTATGAACACTTGACCTATTCCATTAAGTTGCAAGAAATGCCGCATCGTTGTTTTCTCAAATGAAGGGATTTTGTAGACTAAGGGAAGTGTGTCGAATGCAATTCCAGCGAGAATTCCCATTACCGGTCCGAAGGCAAAAAGAGCGATGAGAACAAAGTTCATTGTTGATAACCGGTCTTCGTTTTCAAAGAGTTCGTAAGGTGAGAAAAATGTCAACCAAGCGAGTAGAAATGTCAAAGCGATGAAAAAAAACATCGAGGAGGTAAACAGTTCAAGGTATGAACCGGCGAACTTTCCTCTTTCCTCCATACCCCTGCCTCACGTTACATTCAACAGTCGAGTAAGTCCCAACTCATGTCTTTCAATATCAACCACAACGTCTGCACCCGGTATGAGTAACAACTTATCCTCAGTATCTAAGGCAAAGACGCCTACACCTGTCTGTTCACACATCACACGTAATTCTCGTCGACAGGCTTGCTGATGAGAATCCATGTGAACGAGAGGTCGGAGATCGACAATAACAGTGTCTCCGTGTACAATACGTTGTGCGATATCTCGTGTATGAATTCGATGTTTTTCATCGGGTTTAACATAACGTAGAGCTCGATTTGCTCGAATGCTCGGCTGAATTCGATGGCTTGATAGGTCGTGAAATGGTTCTCCATCAGGTGTTAATGGTCCGCTCCAATCCTGAGTTGTCTGTTCGACCATTCTTTCAGGCTGCAATTCTTCAACAATAGGTTCCAAAACTTCTGTTGGTGAGTTTGTAAGTTGTTGATTCTGTACGTCTTTCCGAATTTCAGAATCTCTGGGTAAAACACTTGCATCCGGATCGGGAAGGCCGAAAAATTGCCACAAGTTACCCATTTGCATCACAAGTCCAAATCATCCAGTAGGCTGGAGAGATTTGTGTCGGGTGCAGATGTTGTAGGCATTGAAGATGTCGGTTGATACGCTGGAGCAGGGGCTTGATTTGCAGCGAGATATTGTTCTCCGTAGTAGGCCCACTGTTCCATTGTCCATCCCTCAGGTAACCCTGTAGCAGGCAAGGGTGGGCCTTGATTAGCGACAGGTTGTTCCATCAAATCAGGTTGTGCTTGTGCTTGTAATTGAGGCTGAGCAGTTTGTTCGTAGGCAGGCATTTCTGTTGGAGAATAACTCGGTAGTGGAGTTGAATCCCATGCTTTACTTGATGGTGTTTCTAAAATCTCAGGCTCAGCACGGCGAGTGATAAGGAGGAAGGACGCAAGTACAATCACCAATCCAATCAAGCCCAAGATTACAAATGACATCGTCTGTGAAACTCCAAGAGTCTCGCTAAATTCTTCAATGAATCCTTCCGGAGGTATTTCAGAAACTTGAATGGTAATGATCATGGTATCAGTCGAGAGATCATCATCGGTTATTGTCAGGTTGATGGTCCATGTTCCAGCAGGTAAATCAGTAATTGAGACTGATGGGCCTGACTCTCCGAGGTCTTGTTCACCACGCCATTCAAACTTCCAAGTGTAAGCCATGTTCAGCAAATCGGAAACCGTGTCGTTCGTACCTATTGAACCTAGATTGAGGGTGTCACCTTCCATGAGATTATCAAGGGCCCCTTCAACGTACGAGATGTTGGCACCCGGTATTCTATTTCGAACTTTGACAATTGCTGATAGTGACGCCATTGCACCATCATCATCCTTCACCCAAGCGGTGACAGTATGGTATTCCGGGTCACTTTTTGTCCAGGTGTATTCAAAATGTGTTCCATTAACATCGCAATCGTTCTGCATGTTTCCATCAAGATCAGCATCACGTGTTGCGTCAATGTCCCAACAAACTTCCAAAGAATCTATGTCAGAGGCAGTGTCATCAACTAAGACGTCGAAAACAACCTTGTCATCTTCTTCGACACGGTACTCACCACTTTCACCAACTCCTATGATGGCTTTCTCGAAATTCTCTTCTGCAGTAATGGTTGGTGCTACGTTCTCGATGGTTACCTTGGCGAGAGAGGTAGATGAGGATGCTCCATCGTCATCAACAGCACGAACAGAGATGATGTGTTCTCCAGAGGTAGGCCACGATGTTGCAACATCCGAAGCTGAACCATCTGTTGATACAGTGAAGTTTTCGAGCACGTTGCTGAGATTCCAGTCGATGATTAGACCGTCACGATCGTTGAGTGTATCCTCTCCTTGGGCGCGTAGAATAACAGTTTGGTCCTCTTTGAGAACCCATGTTCCATTCGCATCAAATGGGGTGTTGACGCCAGCAATCCAAACCTCGATTTCTCCAATTGTTGGGGCCACATTGAGCACTTGTATTGATGAGATCACTTCGGTTTGTTCTCCATCATCATCGGTCGCTATGGCCCGGATTGGTATTGTACCCTCTTCGTAGGGTGTGAAGGTACACGTTGGTTGAGTTAACCCTTCTTGACAGACCAAGTCAGGCCATGAAATACTCACTTGTTGACCCGATGGCGAGACAGTATCGATATCACCACTGTCGCTTGCATCAATGGTGATTGCAGTTTGCACAGCCACTTCTGTTGGGTGGGTCAAATTGACATAAGGAGCTCGATTGAGAATCGTGATGTTGTTGATTAATTCAGTTGAATCAAGTTCTTCGTCAGTCACGATTGTCCTTAGTTCCCAGTCTCCATTGTCTGACCAATTCCAATACAACTTACAATCAGGTGTCGTAATGATGTCGATTAAACCCGGTCGAGATTCAATTTCAAACCGGCATTCAACATCACCTGCATCAGGGTCGAAAGATGCGCTGGCATCGATAAAGACGTCCTCAAACGTGAAGTTACCAGTATCGATTGTAATGGAAGCATTTGGGGCACGCCCGATGAAAATTTCAACCTGAGCTTGGTTGTTACTTCGATTTGCATCCCCAGCAATGAGTTCGTCGGGATCGACTGTGAACGTTAGTGTCTTGTTACCGATTGTAGTTCCTTCTGGAACAGTCCAACTGACGTTAATTCGCTGTTCGCTGTATGGCTCAATGGATGGAACCGCTTGGCGTATTGAGCTGCCATCAGGTATATCAATTTCCATTTCTGTTGAGGGGGAGGTTAGTACGCCTCGGTTTTGTGCAGGAAGGGAGAAACTGAGTATGTCGCCTGGAATTGCATTGTATCCGATGGATTTTGAAAGCGTTACGACTTCGCCATCACGATCTCTTGTGACAATAATCGAATCTTCCTGAGCAACCAAATCAAGAGCTGTAACAGATAAATCGACAACAATAGTTGCTACTCCGATTATTTTTTGGAAAGGATCCCACACAATGACTCCATTGCTTGTGAAATCATCGCTCGCAATCGTATCATCAGTAACGTTGGATACATTGATCGATTCTTCAATTTGACCAGTGGCGTTTGTAATCGGATTGAGGAGGGTGCCCGCCATCTCGTAACGAAGTTGCAGATTTTTACTCACTTCAGGGATTCCGTTAGGGGCAACAGAATAGGTTGCGTAGATTTTTGACATCGAGTCTGGAAGTGTTGCGATGAATTGCGTTTCAACCTCGATATCGACGTTTCGATCACCAGGGTTCTTCCTCTTGTCAACGCCAAAAGAGTCAACCGGTTCGTAATCCTTCAGCAGCCAATCGATTGTGAAACCAGCAGCATTTGAAATTCGAATCCATGAATTGAATCGAACTGCTGGACAATACCAATTGAATCCTGAATTTACACCAGTTGCATTCCATTCATTGACCTTGTAGGAATCATCACAACCCTCGTACAGTATGTTCTTTCCATCTTCAGTAGGTATTCCTTCTGCAGTAACTTGCCACGAGTTGTTTTCAGCTCCATTCGTGTCAAATTCTGTAGGGTCGAAGTAATCTGAAGTTCCGCTAACTGAGGTTCCAGACATGAACGGCATGTACCATTGGTCACCAGTGCGCAATGGAAAATCATAACGCTCCTTGGGAGGGTCATAGTACGTGTCGAATGTAATCGTTGCAATGTTCTGAGTGAAACCCGTGAATGGAACCCCGAAAAAGCATGGGACAAATTTCACATCAAGAGTGAATTCTGAATTCATCACGCCTAAATCTCGAACTCGTATCAAATCATCCCCGGTGTAGATGATGTCAAGTCGGCCGGTAGCTCCTTCCAAACTTGCTCCGCAGCGGTCGCTGCTCGAAGCACTTGAGAATTCTCCTGAAATATTCAGTGTATACACTAAATTTTGTACTCCATTCGTGGTAATGAAAAGGATATCTGAGACTTCGTAGACAGTATCACCAGTAAGGGTGTTGAGGCTTGCAGATACATTCGCTTGGGCAATGAGTTGAGCAACATCGAATTGAGTCTCATATGTCCATTTATCACCTATTCTCCAGCTCGGAACATCTGTAGAACTTCCTGTCCCAGATGTTTGATGGACCACCTTAGATTCCTCGAGGAGGAATTGTTCGTGAGTTACGACATGAGTCAGACTGGAAAAGGACAAGAGAAAAAGAACCAACAACGCAACAAAGCGGTTCGCCATAGACAAGTGTTCTCTCCCTCGTACTTAGGAATTGTCAACTTGTGAGTCCAACCATTGTTGTCCGTAATGCTCCCATTGCTCTTGCGTCCAACCCTCTGGTAAGCCAGATTCAGGTAGAGGAGGCCCTGCTGGGGATGAATTTTGAGAGTGTTCATCATTGAACAAGCCTTCGACTGGTGGGTCTTGTGGGCGGTTCCTGCGAGCAGAGATTTCGTGCGGCATCAATCCAACTTCTTCATCACTAAAGATTGCATTTTGCCGGTCATCAAGTCGCTCCATCGCTCGGTTATGACGTCCAGAACGTCGTTTCCGAGTCATGAGGCCTAAGAGAAGCATCATGAAGGCAAGAAGGGAAAGCTGCGCGACTGGTTTTGCTTCTTCTCCCACAAGTGCAGCGCTTAAATCCTCAACAATGGTACGGTCAGGAGCTCCTATTTCGATGTTGATAGTTTGCGTTCCAGGGCGTTCTGGATTCTCATCCCAAGCGATAACCTGAATTGTATAGCTCCCTTGTTTTGTGAAGACATGATCGATTCGCTTTCCAATCTTATCGGCATCATTATCTTTAATTCCATCTCCATTGCTATCGACTGATGTATCCAAATCCCATATGATGGTGACAAGGTCGAGATCGTTTATCGAATCAATTGTGCTCGTTGCATCAAGAACACATGTCTCCAACGCATTGCAAACCACATCTTTCGTACGGACAATTGGAGGAATGTTCAGTACTTCAACGGTAAGCACTTCGCTGACACGTACACCATCATCATCTGTGACGTGGTAAATGACGGTATGCGCACCACTTGTGTTCCAATGCCATACGAGTTCATCACCGTAGACATCACAGTCATCATCTGCTCCACCGATGTCGTTTGAATCAATACCAGGATCAACATCCCAACAACGAATCAGTGAATCGTAATCAGAAGGTGTATCCGTAGCGTTCCCAACCAATCGAATCTCTTCACCTTCTGCAAGAGGCAATACCTCGCCTAGGGGCTGAACAACAGGCGGCACGTTTGCAACATTTACCCATCGTTCGTACGTACCACTGCTTGCACCTTCGGAATCACTGACTTCAAGACGCATACGGTGAAGTCCTGAAGTCTCCCACATCATGTCAAATTCAGAAACTCTGCCATCAAAAGTCTTGATTAAATTTGGTTGAGCATCATCAGGCCACCAGCGATGTTTCAGGCTATCCAAGTCATCGATTGAGTCCAGTGCCTGACCGCGTAAGGTTACGACTTGATCTTCACGAACATGCCAAGTTTGTTGAACATCGAGTGGTAACGGGCCGCTGTCATTTGTCATCGTAACGGATAATCCATGTGGATTAATGTTGGTAAATCGAATATCAATGCTTGCAATCGTCATAGCGCTGTCATCGTCAACACCAATTGCTTGGAATGTGTGCCATCCTTCCGTAAGTGCGGTGGTGGTGCAAACACGAGTGTAATATCCTTCTTCGCAGATTGCATTTGGCCAATAGACATCAACAACTCCAGGGAATGGGTCCTCTGAATCTGTATCGTTTCCGTATGCATAGAGCGTTACTGGATGTTCAACCTTCACTTCACTTCTAGCACTTACGACCTCAATGTTCGGAGCACGGTTGAGAATCACCACATCAAGAATAGTTTGAACTTCATCTTGCTCTTCATCTGTTATGGTTACTTCAATTGGATATTCTCCATCATTCGTCCATGTCCAGTTCAGCATGCAATCGATTGATTCAACTCGTGTCCAAGCTGAAGTACGGGTGCCATCGTACCAAGGAATGTTGAACAGACAAGAGACGTTACCTCCATCTTCGTCGTAGCTTCCTGAAGCGTTGATGAGAGTTTCAACATTGGTGTATACTTCAATTGGTTCAAGCACCGCAGTTGGCAATCGTCCGATGAACAACTGAATCTCTCCGATGTCATTGTTCGGGTCTGCATCGCCTGTGTTGAGTTGCACGGGATCTGCTTCCCATCGAATGGGTACATATTCAATCGTGGCATCTGCTGGCACGGTCCATGTGAAATTCACTTTGTGTGATTCGTAGGTTGAAAGCGATGGCAATGCAAGGTCGAATGTGGATCCATCAGGATGATAGATTCTCAAATCCGTTGCTGTTGAGGATGTAATCCCTTTGTTGACAACTGCAACCTCGATGGTTAATTCATCTCCCGGAAGAACATTGTAACCAGAGAGCGAACTAACTGTACTTACAACCCCGCTCCTGTTTCGAATCACCACAGCCCGTTCTTCATCCGCAATCAAATCCAAACCAACGAGGTATTCATCAAGCGTGATTGTTGCTGCACCTACGAAATTACCAGATTTTGCCATAATTCCATGGCTGGCCCAGTCAGTGTTAGTTGTTGAGTAGTCTATACTATTACCAGAATCAATTTCCGTATATGCAGAGCCGTTTGAGGTGGTATAGACGGTGGTTGAGGTGCCATCATAGCTAATATCGACGCCAACACCATCGATGTTTCCGTAACACGATGGGCTAAGGTGAACCCAAACGTCGAGCGGTGAGTCGAGAGCTGTTAACGTACGTTCAGGAGCCACATCAATGCATGTTGGTCGGCTGCCTGGATCACTGTTGCTTTCAAAACCAGTTGCGCCAACCGGAATGTATTGCTTCAGTCGAAAATCGATGGTAAGTCCAACGTCTTCTTCAGCATGGCGCCATGCATAATTATTGACAGCTGGGCAATACCAACGGTAGCCAGTTGAAACGCCATCGGAGTTCCAAGAGGTCAGTTCGTACGAAGCGTCACATCCACTATATGCAATTCCCGCACCAATTGTGTTCCGTGGTTGTCCAATCTTCGTAACTTCCCATGTTGTTGTGTTTGTATCAGTCTCGGGAGGCGGGAATGGCGTAATGTAATCACTTTGACCCGACCATTGTGAGGAAGCTGTTGTCAGTGAAGTCCAACGTTCTCCGTATCGGAGTGGGAAATCATAGGCTTCAGTAGCAGGACTGTACTCGTTTGTGATGGTAATGTCTCCAAGAATTTGGGTCAACGATCCAATTCCATAGGGTATGAATTTGATGTACAAATCCAGATCATTCTTGACGGTTGCGAAATCGCTCACCCGAAGATATTCGGTTTGCGTGAATTGAATTTCTGCGTTACCTGTAAAACCTTCAAGTTCGACCCCGCTTTTATCAAAATCAGCAGTCATACGAAGTTTGTAGACCCATTCTGTTCGATTATCAAATTGAAGTTCAAGAATGTCGATGACTTCTGCTGTGGAATCCCCACGAATTTCACCAACACTAGCGGAGACTCCTGTGTCAGCAATGAGTATTGATGGGTCAAAGGTTCCTGAATAGATCCATTTGTCGCCAACTCTCCATGTCGGCAAATCGCTCACACCTGGGTCGGTTCCGCTTCGTTGAATGTTTTGATTTTCAACAAGTTGAACATGGTGCTGAATCACTGGGATTTGGCTGAAACCGAGCATCAATGCCAGAACGAGCAGGGTCAAGACACGTGGCTTGAGCACTCCGCCCATGCCGAGGCTTCAACCTTCTTGCACATGAAAGGTGCGACGAAGGTCTCACAGAAGGTCTGCAAGTTCGTCCTTGATGATTTCAACTGCTTCCAAGATTTCGTCCTTGTGTCGGGCACCGGTAATGACCATTTTACCGCTACCAAAGATAAGGCAAACAACCTTTGGATAATCGAGCCGGTAAATGAGTCCAGGGAATTGTTCTGGCTCATATTCGACCTTATCGAATGGAAGGTGGAATGTGAGGTTGTTGAGGTTCAACTTTCGTGGTTCTCCAGCGAGCGGAGCACCTGTGAATTTGTCGTTTCCATCGTAATCTTCGGGATAATGAAGTGCGTAGGTTGCAACCATGTTTTGGACTTCGATTTCGACATCCTTGAGATCCCAGGTTGTAATTCCAGCAGCTCGAAGATCCTTAATCATTCGATCGATACCAGTGTGAATGTTGTCCTCGTCTTTTCCTCCAGTACAGACAGCGCGTCCTGAGCGGAACATGAGGATAGCGAGTTTAGGATCGGTGACACGGTATACGACACCAGGGAATTGTTCAGGCTCGTACTCACAGTTAAGTTGAATTGCAATATCTGGGAGGTCGAGTTCTTCAGCTACACGGGTACTTGCTACTACATTGACAACAGTCAATCTCTCTTCGTCGGTGGTCATTGTTTGCGGCTTTTCAACCCCATATATAAATGAGAGGCACTCCCTTTGATTGGATTCCTTTCATCAAAGGTTCTCATGTGAATGGTTCCATTCGAAGGCCTTCGCAGTTAAAATTTGAAATAAATGCTCGACCACCTTCCATCTCGATTGCATCTACAGTTTGCTCAGGATTTCTTGTCAATGCGATCATGCAACCTCCTCCGCCCGCTCCAGTTAATTTTACGCCAAGACTTGATGGTGCAGCGGCGCGGATAAGCCGTTCAAGTTCAGGAGAAGACACGCCCAATGACCTCAAAACGATATGATTCTCTGTCATTGCTTGACCAACAGCTTCCATATTTCCTTGCTGTAAAGATTGAATTCCTCTACGGGCTATCGCACCAATTGTTTCGAGCTCGATTCTGCGTTCTGGAAAAGTCTGGATAAGCTCTGCGACTTGCTTGACCATGGACGTCGTTGACCCATGCATACCTGTATTTCCAACGACAAGAGCAACATCTTCGGGAATATTGGCTTCAAAGGTATGTAGATGCCATTGCTGGGTTTCACCGTTGACTTGCATGGTTCGAGTTTCGATAAAATCGAGATGCTCTTCAATGGTATCGGAGAGGACAACAAATCCACCAAAGGAACTTGTTGCAGTATCCATTGGACTCGCTCGACCGCCTTGTGCTTCTGCTTCTGCCAAATGAGCGAATTTGCTCGCTTCAAGCGGGTCAATAGAGCCTTTACGAATCTGTTGAAAAGCTCCACAAAGAGCAACAGAAAGGGCTGCTGATGATCCTAGGCCAGATGCTTTAGGAATCGTTCCACGAATGCGAATGTGGTGAGGTTGATCGTTCAAAGGTGGTAGTTGCTTGCGAATGAATTCAATGTGCGGGTTTTTGGTGGCATCGAATGCTCTTCCATCAAGGCGCCAAGAGTCAAATGTTTCCTCTGGCTCAACTTCAATCACCATGCGTTGATTGATACTGCATGCTAAAGCAGGTTGGCCGTAGACGACTGCGTGTTCACCGAAAAGAATGCACTTTCCGGGTGCGCTTGCCTTGACCATGTTCCTTGCAGACCTATCTGAACCATTAGGATTGGTATTGGTTCCATCGTTGGGTTGAAGGATTGAATGCGCTTGGGTCGTATCATGATGGAACATCCACTCGACGTGACCTATGCAGGAATCAAAGGGTATTATCTCCTTCTCGTTCTTGGTGGAATCTCGATTGCGTTCTTTGTATATCAGGTGCAGAAAGCGACACGATTGGTTCTTCTGGGAGCTCCTGACAAGCGGTTTGATTCTTGGGGCAAGCGATTGAAGGAGACCCTAACAGTTTGGCTTGGGCAACGCAAAGTTTTGGAGGATAAAGTCGCTGGAACAATGCACGTCTTGATGTTCTGGGGATTCCTCATGCTGTCATCGGACATGCTCGATTTAGCAACTGCGAATCGATTTAGTGAGCACGTCCTTCCAGAATCACTGAACGGGATATGGAACGGAATGGTTGAACTTGGTTACACGAGCGCCTTGATAGGATGCTTCCTTGCATTGAATCGAAGAGTGTTGTTCACACCTGAGAAGTTGAAAGGTAAGTCCCAACTTGAAGGAAACGTCATCCTTCTCTTGATCATGACCATCTGTACCACTTCCTACATCGTCGAAGCCGGTGAGGACCCACATCCTACTTGGGAGATGATTGGAGCATGGGTTGCTGACACCTTTGCCCCATCCCAGGCTACAATCAATGCTGCTTATTGGGCACATATGGTCGCTATTTGCACGTTCTTGTTCCTTATCCCACTTTCAAAGCACATGCATCTGGTTATGGCACTTCCAAACGTTGCATTCTTTGACACCGAACCGATGGCAAAGATGCGACCACTCGCTACCGATGAAAGTGGTTCCGCTGTTTCATTGGAAGAGCTTGATCTCGAATCCTTTGGTGCAGCCAATTACACGCAATTGAGCTGGAGAAGTCTCATCGATGGTTGGGCTTGCACATCTTGCGCACGCTGTCAAGATGTCTGTCCGGCATATGCAAGCGGTAAGGCACTGAACCCAATGCAAATCGTTCATGATGTCCGAAACTATGCGAATGAACACGCATCGCAACTCTTCGCTGGAGAAACTCCAGAGGAGGATATTATTGCACGATTTGGAGAAGAGTCGATATGGGCATGCACAACATGTCACGCCTGTGTGGACGTCTGCCCGGTCAACATTGAACACGTACCAAAATTAACGGATGCACGACGCCATCTGATGATGGAGCGAATGGAGTTTGATGAGGCGGTTGAAGATACCATCATGCCACTGATGGCAACCATCGAAAATTTGGAATCCGATTCAAATCCCTATGGTTTACCATCACACGAACGAGGAGATTGGGCTGCAGATCTAGATGTCAAGGTTGCTGAACCAGCTGAATACATCTATTTTGCAGGATGTGCAGCATCCTTCGATGAACGCAACAAGAAAGTTGCAAGAGATACCATTTCCATCATGAAGGAAGCGGGTCTCGACGTCGGTATTCTTGGTATGCAGGAAGGTTGTAGCGGTGATGCAGCTCGACGTGCTGGTAACGAATATTTGTTCCAGATGCTTGCGGAAACGAACCTCGAGACATTCAATGAACTTGGCGTCAAGAAAGTTGTCGCATCATGCCCACATTGTTTCCACACGCTTGGAAAGGAGTACAAGGATTACGGTGGTGAAGATATTGAGGTTATGCATCATTCCCAATTGATTTCACATCTTCAAAGCGAAGGGAAACTCCCGCAACCAGAACATGATGGCTCAGTTACCTATCACGACCCCTGTTATCTTGGTCGAATCGGTGGCGAATACGATGCACCTCGAGACGCGATTGGAGGTGTTGATATCGAAACCGAACGTCATGGACGTGGTTCATTCTGTTGTGGTGCTGGTGGCGCTCAGATGTGGATGGAAGAGCATGTGCCTGAAGGCAATGATCGTGTCAACATCATTCGAGCGAAAGAATTGGCCTCAACAGGTGCCGATACGGTTGCTGTTGGTTGTCCGTTCTGTTCGACTATGGTGACCGATGGATTGTCTGCCATCGATGTTGAGATGGACGTCAAGGATATCGCTGAATTGGTTTGGGAACAAATCAAAGCCAATGATGCGAAGATCGAAGAAGCAAAAGCTGCTTGAAACAAACAGTTGAGTGGGATGAATCAAGAGGCACTGCTTGCTTGGTATCGACGTGTCCAGCGGCCACTACCTTGGCGACTTAACCCTTCACCATGGTCGATTCTACTCTCCGAAATCCTGTTGCAACAAACACAAATGGAGCGTGGTATTTCATACCATGCGAAACTGTTGGAGCGTTTTCCAACGCTTCAATCCATGGCAGAATCTGATGTCGATGAGGTGCTTCACCTCTGGCAAGGAGCTGGATATTATTCTCGAGCACGTCGATTGCATGCATTATCAAGGCAAGTTGTAGAGGATTACAACGGTGTGCTGCCAAGCGAATATGAAGAACTACTGGAACTACCAGGAATCGGCCCATATACGGCTGCAGCAGTTGCTTCAATCGCTTTCTCGAGACCGGTTGCTTGTGTCGATGGAAACATTCGCCGCGTTATGGCTCGCCAAACGAATCAAGAAGACCCTTCTTCCCAACAAATTCAATCGTATGCTGATGAGCAGTTGCTTGAATCCGCACCTGGTGATTGGAATCAGGCGATGATGGAATTGGGAGCACTTGTCTGCAAGCCACGCCGTCCTGCGTGCAAAGAATGCCCCGTCGTTGATACATGTCTGGGGCGTTCTCGAGCAGATGTTCTTCCACTGGCAAAGACAACGAAAAAGAAAACGATTGAATACAATTGTGTGGTCCGAATTGACGAAAAAGGCCTACCTGAATTGCATCAGCGTCCGAACAACGGCTTGTTCGCTGGCCTATGGGGTCCAGAAATGGGAAGCGATGTGAAGACGAATAAGAGTGAGTTTGTAGGAACAATCCGCCATCTTCTATCGCATCGTGAGTTGATTGTTTCTGTATGGAGATCGAACGGCTCTAATGGAATTCATCCTGAAACAGTGGCACTATCAACTCTCGATCGACGAATTCTTCAATTGGTTGGATTGCTCTGAAACATCCCAAGTGAATGAGGCAAGACAACCCATTAGGGCAAAAAAGAGAACAAATTCAGCTGGTGCTGCGACATTTATCCATGGTTGAAGTTGATCGAGTGGAATCATATCGGATTCCAAACCAAGCTCATTGGTCCTTTGTTTAATTCCTCTACCAAGAGAAACAGTCATCACAATCAGCGATGAAAGGGCGACAGCCAATGAGACCATTCGGAGTTGTCGCCCGCGCCGATTTGGATTTTCCAGTGAGAAGTGAGCGAGAAAAGCCCATGCAAAGCCTCCATGAAACACAACAATCGATGTGTAGACATGAATCTCAAGATGGTTGTACATGTCTGCAAATGCCAAAACTGCCAAATGAATTGAACTGACCACTCCCAGTATTGTTGCAACAAAGAGGATTCTTTTTCTTGCACTATGGACAAATAAGACATGCAATCGAAGTGCAAGTAAACACTGCACTCCTGCTGATAAAAACAATCCACACGTAAACACAATCCGCTCAATACCTGGATAATCCGCCTCCGAAATGAAGAATGGTATGTCGCGGTAGTTTCCCATGAGGAGATGGATGAATACTGCGCTAATTACCGTGCATAGAGGCATCAGCCAAGCCAATCTTACGAGGTAATTGTCTTGGAGTACGTATGAAGAGAATCGGACGCCTTCTTTGGAACGTATGTCCAAACCCCTCATCAGTACTTCCTGTAAGTCTCAACGTATCAATCTTCAAGTGAGAGTGGCGACACCGATGGGATGTTCCCATGCCACTACGAGTGCACGATACACGACGACGCGAAAAGGTTGATTTTACAACCCAATCGCCAGGAAGGGTCTCGATGTATGTCTGTGGTGTAACCGTTTACGACAACTGTCACCTTGGGCATGCTCGATGTTACATTGCCTTTGATCTTATACATCGATGGCTTGAAGCATCAGGTTATGATGTAGATTATGTACAAAATTTCACCGATATTGATGATAAAATCATTATCCGTTCGATTGAATCTGGCGAAGATTGGCGAGAAATCGTAGAACGGAATATTGGAACCTATTTCGAAGATATGGATGCATTGAACATCCTTCGAGCCGATCACTACCCTCGATGCACCGAGTATGTGGATTCAATGATTCACATCATCGAGGATTTAATCGAAAAAGGTCATGCGTATGTTGCGAACGATGGCGTTTACTTTCATGTTGATTCTGCGCCGGAAAAGTATGGTCAACTTACTGGACAATCAATCGATGCTGTTCGGCAGGGTGCAGGGGGACGAGTAGGTGAAACGGGTTCAGGGAAACGCGACCACAAAGATTTCGCTCTTTGGAAACAAGCAAAACCTGACGAACCAACTTGGCCATCGCCATGGGGCGAAGGTCGCCCGGGTTGGCATATTGAATGCAGTGCTATGAGTCTCGATCACTTCGGAACCTCCTTTGACATTCATGGAGGCGGCCATGATTTACGATTCCCCCATCATGAAGCTGAAATCTTCCAAAGTGAATGTCATACAGGCCACGCCCCGCTTGCTGGTTATTGGTTGCACAATGGCTTTGTCAACATCGATGGTGAAAAGATGAGTAAATCGCTGGGTAATTTCTGGACCATTCGTGACATCATTCAGAAGGTTGATCCACTAGTTCTACGCCTTGCTTTGGTTAATGCACACTATCGTTCACCAATCGATATGAACGAACAGTTGCTCAATGATGCTCAACGGAATCATGACCGAATTCTCCAAGTTTATGCATCAGCGTTGCGTATGGCGAGTGATGGACGCCAACACAAACTCCCAACTCCTGACATGGCGAGTTCTGACCCTTTGGCAAAGACTCTTGGTTTGCTTGAACGGCTCGCAGAGGGTTTTGCACAGGCTATGGATGATGATTTCAACAGCCGTGAAGCAGTCGCAAAGGTTCTTGCTGCAACCAAACAATTGCAACAAGTCATGACTCTAGGAACGGATGATGGTGATAAGCGAGCTATTGGTACCTATGCAAAGGAGTGGTTGGAAGAAACTGCTGGCTCTATTCTTGGTATTTTACCATCTCCAGACGTTTTACTGGCAGAGCCTATTGAAGATCCTCGACGAGCTGAGATTGCAGATCAAGTTGAAGCGTTACTGGTTGAACGAAGTGATGCTCGAGCAAGTAAGGATTGGCCACGTGCGGATGCAATTCGAGACCAACTCAATCAACTCGGAGTTAGCGTAACTGATACTGCAGATGGCC
Source organism: Thermoplasmatota archaeon (assembly GCA_036019775.1). Taxonomy (GTDB): domain Archaea; phylum Thermoplasmatota; class Poseidoniia; order Poseidoniales; family Poseidoniaceae; genus MGIIa-L2. The sequence continues at coordinate 10,361 of JAYXXD010000005.1, read as the reverse complement.
CCGTCTGGGAACTCAAATGATTATTCTTCTTCCATCGAAGGGGGAGGAGCAAGTGGCGGTAATTCAGGAACGAACTGTTTCTTCTCATCTTGCCATTCCTTTTCGATGATTACCGTTTGGTCAACACCGACTTCCTCTTCCTTTTCCTCTTCGGTTGCCCGAGTGAGTATTCCTACAGCAAGAAGGAGAACAATGACGATCACAACAAGAAGTGATTTCGGTCCAATAAGAGATGACTCTTCGTTTGAAGCATCTTCGACATCTTCACCGATGATGCAGTTTGGAGGACAGTCTGAATCTCTTCCCGAATCTCCACCTGTATCAGGATCAGTGTTTTGATTTGTATCATCTGTTTTATCATCGTCGGTGTTTGTTGAATCTCCTGTGTTATTTTGTGGTTCGAGGACTACATTCACGCCGGTACGGTCACCATTTTCCATCGGGATGTTGTAGAATTCTTCGACTTGTCCTAGTTGAATATGGGTGTTCGCATGGGTTGAGCCAGTGATGATTCCGAAGTGTCGTGTATCGCCTGTGGTGAATATACTGTTGAGAACATTGCCCTGCATGTTAGAATAACTGTCTGTACTTGATGACCATGTTGCTGCAATATCGTCAGGATTGAGTGCCATAGCCATTTCCATGTCTGCGAGAATTCGCGCCCATGATTGTGTACCTTCTGGAATCGAACGATCCGTAACATCAACGGCTTTGTTGAATCCAGGCCCTTCGACCAACTCCCAATCATCGCCTTTGAGTTGGGACATCAGGTCAACATCACCGAACACTGGTTGTCCGTTAACAACGGTAAGTCGGACATCAGCATCGATGGCTTCAATCAAGTTTCGATATGGATCTTCATGGAAGGTATCGATGACCACTAGATCAGCATACAATCCTTGATTGATGGTTCCAACGAAACCATCCCAGTTGCTCGCAAGGGCTGGATTCTTCGTGACCATTGCTGCAAGTTCGTAATCAGAAAAGTAGGAATCAAGATTGTTTGAATTCCAAAGATCAGCAATCTTCAGCTCATGTAGTGCATTCTTTGAACCGCTTGGCCCCCAGTCAGGAGCAAGAGAAATTCGGACACCCGCTTGGTCAGCTGCGACAACATCGGTAGTATCTCCGTAAAGAAGCAGATTTGAGAGTGGTGACCAAGCGAGGTCGGCTCCAACTTCTCCCATTTTCTGAAATTCTGTGGGTGTTAAAGCAGTTCCATGAATCAAAACTAATTCTCCTACGAGCAAATTGTTCTGAACAAGGATGTCAAACTCGGCGCGACTTTCCTCATCGACTCCTTCAGCAAGGTGCAGATACCATGCTTTCAAACTTCCACTCTGGTTGCCAGATTTCACGTGGCTACCGACATAATCAGATTCAAGGGTGGTGACTTTGGTGTGAATCCCATCACCGCCGAAATTGTACAATTCGATGTTTCTCGATAACATACTGTCCCATGCATCGGTGTTGCTGGAAGGTGAACCTTGAATCGATGTAACGCCTCCTGCAACAGCCATAACTTCTGCATACTTCATTTGTTGATCCGCCATGTTCCACATTGAGGATGATTGAACAAAGGTCTTCATCCAAGAAATGTCGCGTTTGTAGTTCGGGTTGTTCTTCCACTGGTTTCTGTTCGAATATCCACCTTCATCCGACTTGTCGTTGGTATGAACCTCAAAGTCCCAGAGAGGAATGTGATTGTAGTGAACGTGATTGTGAGTGTCGATCAATCCAGGATAGATTGTACCGTTTGTATCAACAACGGGTACATCGGTTAGGTCGACGTTTTGAGGAATGTTCTGGCCTGACCATACGGCTGCAATTTTCCCATCTCGGACCAAAACATTGCCATCATTTATCACATTATCTTCATCGTTCATGGTTACGACGCGTCCCGTCAGGAGCATAGATTCAACATATCCTCCATCACTAATTCCAAAGCAACCTATCATGTTCTGAGCAACACCAAACGATTCGTCTTGTGCGTATCCAGGGGTTGGTGGTCTGACTTTCCAAATGGAACCATTGTCAAGCGGAATGTAGGAATTTCCGTACCATGAATCTCTTGCAGGATACGACAACGCGTCAACGAGCGTCCCATCATCTGTGTAGAGATTAACGGTATCTCCGTCGTAGTAATCCAGTTCAATCCGTGAAGCGTTAATGAATACTGAAACATAGCCGCCTGGCTGAATTACGGTGTTGCGTGCGAGTTGACAAGGTGCACTTCCACCATCGGCAATATCGTCCAAAACCCAGTTCGAAATGTTGATTGGGTCCGAAGTTGGGTTGTGCAACTCGATAAATTGATCCGAAAATTTACCATATTCTCCATCCCCATTCCAATCGGTTGCGTTGTAACAATTCGAGCAAGTCTCGTTATCCATCATCCCGTTTGGTGAGGCTAAAATTTCTGAAATAATGATGGATTGCGGTGAAGAATTTGAATTGTCTGTATCCTCAGAAACTCCAAGTGGAGCAGTAAGAACGCCTAGGAGAAGAAATGCGACAAGGAGCGGTGATACTCTGCTCATGTTTGATGCTCGACCATTGAGCACATCAACCCGTCGATTGGCAACTTTGGTAAAATGCATGAGCACTTATACTGTGACCAGTAGGGTCGTACATGGCAACTGTGGAAATGCACGAATCATCCTTTAGCGATATCGTGGAAGGAAATAACCTCGTCATTATCGATTTTTGGGCAGAGTGGTGTGGACCATGTCGTGCTTATGCACCAGTTTTCGAACGCGTATCAGAGGAATTCCCAGACGTCGTTTTTGCTAAAGTGGATACTGAAGTTGAACAAGCACTCGCTGGCTCGTTTGGAATTCGGTCCATTCCCACAACAATTGCTTTCAAGGAAGGGGTTGGTGTGTTTATGCAACCTGGTGCATTACCAGAAGACGCACTGCGTGATTTAATTGAGAAACTTCAAGGATTGGATATGAACGAAGTGCGAGCAGAGCTCGAAGCACGAGAATCATAGAACACAACATGAGGCAAAAAGCGTCATATGTCGGATGCGAGACGGAGGAATGATGCGAAGCATCTTCCTGCTGGTCGTTTTTCTCCTACCTTCCCTCCTTTCAGGATGTTTTGGTGAAGACCTCTACAACGGTGGGGATAAAAAAACCGATATGGTTTATCTGGAACCTTGGGAAAGGAAGAATGAAATTTACGACGATTCAGACGTTTTCTCGCGAGTCACAGAAAATGGCTCTTATGATGTTGGGCCAGTACAATCGATCTTTGTCCCAGTTCCGAGCATAACACTGGCTGATGGCGGGGCAGGTGCAGCAGGTGGAGCAGAAGTACATCTTGGTCTTTGGTTACCCGTAATCGAAGGCTGTGACTATTCATCAGCAGAAAATCTTAGCGAAGAGTGCCAAGTGCCAGTTATTGCAGAAATTGGTCCTTATTACAGCGATGGAGATGTTGATGCATTAACTCCGGCAAACCGATTGGGCCGTATGCTTATTGAAAATTATGTTCCGCATGGTTTCGGTGTTGCTCAGGTCTCAGTTTTCGGCACTGGAGAATCAAACCATTGCATGGATCTAATGGGAACTGATGAACAACGCGGAATCGACGCTGCAGTTACTTGGCTTGGTACACAGTCTTGGTCCAATGGCAACGTTGGCATCATTGGGAAGTCCTATGACGGTTCAACGCCATGGCAAGCAGCAACATTCGGAAATCCACATCTTGCAACCATCGTTCCGATGTCTGGTTTGATCGGCGTTCATGAGTTAATGTGGCGAAATGGTAGCATGGAAGCTCGTGGAATGATTATGCATAATGGAGTCTATGGTTCGTTCGGAATCGATGGTGATACGGAGGACAGTCATACACTCTGTGAAGGCTATCTTGAAGGATACGTGAATGGACCAGCGGCTTATCTAAGTGGTGGAATGGTCGACTATGCTGGTAACACCTACTGGACTGAACGTTCATTCCTTGATCGTGTCCTCCAGAATTATGAAGGCTCAGTATATTTGATTCAAGGAATGCAAGATTGGAACGTCGATCCGCACATGTCGTTCCCTGTACATCAACAAGTGGCTGATGCTGGAATCGAAATCAAAACCCTTGCAGGACAATGGGCGCATGATTACCCCGATCGTGTCGAAGGGCACTCTTCACAGGGAGCCGGACGCGGGGCTGAGGCATATCCATACACACTACGATGGGATTGGGCTGACGAAATGTTGTATTGGTTCGATTGGTATCTGAAGGGTGAAGGCCGTGCTCCAACACTTGGCGTCGAAATGCAAGACAATCGAGGTGGATGGCGATTTGAGGAGACCTATCCTCCACTCGATGTTGAGAATCTTATTCTGACTGGAAGTGATCTTGCACCTACTGGTTCGACCGTTTCAGCAACCAGTTCCGTAACATTGAGTTACGGACCATTCGAAGAAGAGACTCGAATTATTGGAATGCCCACATTCCACATTGATGCGACACCGGGACTGAGCGGGGGCCATCTCTTCATTGAAATGACCGATGGTACGGGAATGCATCTTGGCCATGCAGTCATGGATTTACGATTCCATGCAGGTGGTCGAGACGGTCAAGAAGTTCTTGTTCCATTCGTATCCGTAAATGCGCAGATGGAATTTATGCCAATGGATGTGGTTCTTCAAGAAGGTGAAGGCATCATTCTTACAGTGACACAAACAGGTGAAGACTACGTTCCATCACCAGCAGCATCCGGAGCGGTAACCATCGATTGGTCACAAAGTACGCTTACTCTACCTCTTATCGAACGAACATGTGGAGATTTGTTCCAGGTTCCAATGCTCGATTATTCCACTGATGGTGGACGACAATGCTGAATTAGAACAGCGAAAGGATATCGCTGAATACAGTTTTTGCATCACCGCTTGAACGCTCAACCAAACGGCGTACAATCAATTCGGGGGTTGAACGAGCAAGACAATTTCGCTTTGGTGTCCTGTCCACAATCAACTCAAGGTGTTCGTCCAATCCTTGTGCTTCAATTCCATCAATTCGCAGATCAGAACCCCCATATGCTTCGAGAATTGCTGGAGCAAGGTGTGTAACTAAAACCATGCTTGAATCGTGTTGTTCATTTGCTGCTCTCAACATACCGGCAATAATTCTTGCACCAGCACCAGGTTCTGTTATCGCTTCGAGTTCATCAGCCAAGATGAGTTTTGGTTGTGGATGACTGACAACCTGAGCGAGATCAACCAAGGTTGTTTCGAGTGCTCCAGCACTTTGGGTGCCGTTGGATTTGGCAAGCACATGCAACGCTTCAACACGACCAACAAATGCACTCTGTGCAGGTACAGGTAATCCCATGTGCGCCAGTATTGTGACGTGTGCCACCAACTCGAGGAGCGTTGTTTTCCCTCCACTATTCGCGCCTGTGAGAAGGGCGATGGATTGCTGGTCTCCTTTTGGAGCAGCAAGACCTAATCCATAGTTAACGGGTTGAACCTCGCCATCAATAAAGAGATGGCGACCGTTCTCAAACCAAATGCCATGATTGACCAGTTGCGGTAATTCGGCATCGTGATGAATGGCCCACGATGCGATGCTGTACCACATATCATGTTCAATCAAGCGCTGAATCGCCGATTCACATAACGGTTTGAGATCTGCAAGTTTTGTCGCCAAACGAAGTAAGTGTTCATTGCGGCTATCGTTTATTTGACGTTCAAGTTCCTCGTTGATTTTATCCAAAGCAGCGCGATTGATTTTTACTGGCCAAGTTGAGGAGTACAGATCAAATGGTGCTTGGAGGCCACCTGCTTCAAGATAGGAGGAAAAATCATTTCGACCTTGTTCGAGAATATTGGAAATGATATCTTCAGTTGCAGATGCAAGTTTTCTTTGAAATGTTGATGCATCAGCTAGGGCTTCAAGCATATCGGAACCTGTTAAATCGAGTGAAGCAGTTTCCATTCCGGCTGAAATGCGTTGATTCAAATCATCCTCCATCTGCTTAGCCATGTTCCAGAGCCCATCACGAATCAATTCCATCGTCTCAACATCGCCCGAATTGTCAATCATTGCGAAGACTGTTGCAAGTTGTTCCAATCCGTTTGTCTCATCAAAGATGGATTCTAATGTTGAATGAACCGATTGACCTTTTTCGTTTCTCCAATGTATAAGATCGAGAATCACTTTCAATGTTTTCTTATTGTTCGTAAACCAATCGAGTGTGAACTCAGGAACCATGACATCGGATCGACTGTTTTCAGGAATGGTAAGCCATCCCGGAGGTGCATCCTCTGGGCCATGACGTCCAACCCATGTGACCGATTTGAAAACGGTGTAATCCTTCCATGATTCTTGAGCAGTTGGCGTAAGGATGCGAACAAATTGACTCCACTCTGGATGCTCCAATTGACTTACAATCACTCTCTCATATCGTTGAGTTGGGCGACGGGTGTAATTCAGATGCTTGAAGAGTGTACGAAGATGTGCAAAAGCCTCTGGAGCTTCTTGAGCAAACAGCAACATTTCGCGACAACGTTCTCGACGCTCGTCAATTTGATGACAAGGCATGAGCATTTGCATTCGGGAAGAACTCGCTTTGTTCGAGGCAAAACGTTGCAACTGGGTAATCAGTTGTGAATGCAACTTGACAGATTCCGAGGTTGCAAGAAAAGATGTCTCTGCACCATTGTATTCTCTGGCAAGGGCCAAAGCTCGCTTAACTGAGATTCCATCAACCTCGGCAATCCGGGAGATGTCTCCTGATTCCAATGTCTTGATGAGTTCATGACGACCACCGAAGTGAGTGTCCAATCGCTTCATCAATCTCTCGCCAATACCTGGTAAGTTTGTGAGCACCATCGTAGGTCATCGACTGTCAAGGGCTTTTGAGGATAGCCCCAAATTGAGGACTATTGTTGGTAATCTGGAAGGTTGAGCTCAACCGCGAATAATGGGTCAACATGTGTTGAATCGTGATACGCTACCACAACCCCTCCATCGCGAAGAATAGCCAGACTTGCAAAGTCAAATCGAATATCGTTTCCTGCTCCAGAAGTAGAATCCAAATCACCCTGTCCGATGTATGTGAGTGTATCTGGACTGAGATCTTGACTGTAATCTCTCGTGTGGAACAAAACATCAACATCTGGGCCTTCACTGGATTGATATCGGACATTGAGGACAAACAGATCATGCTCTCCATTTGCTTGAAATTCCCACTCTTCGATGCTTGAGGCAGCACCTCCAAGATCGTACGTGTAATTGTTCCAAGTCATGGCACCATCGGTGGAGATAGAATGCGTAAATGATGTGCCTGAATTTGCAACGCAGTGGATTGTACCCGTCATGTCGATGTGGCAGTATTCGCTCGGAAACTGTACAGCCAATTCGTTCCATGAAAGGGTTGTATCAAGGAATGCAGCATTACCGTTATCGAAGTACTGAGGGAAAAGAAGACCTCCACTCGGAACTGCAAAAGCTCTCATTTCTTTGTGTGGTTTGTTGACGTCCCAATAAAAGTTCAGAGAGGCATTGGTGAAATCGAGGTCGACTTCAATTTCGGGTTGAGACGAGGAGCGTCCCGGGAATTGGATTGGATAATAGTTCAACCCATCGACCGAAATCTGTCCTCCTGCATTTTGCGTCTGGTGCCAGAAATTTGAAACGACGAGCGAAGCCCATTCTCCATCGCCAATACTCGATGAAATAGGTCCAACGACCTCAACTTGCCAACTCCTATCGTAGAATGGCTCAGTAATTCGGTTGTAACACCACTTCCATTCCATCTCAGAATCATCGTAGAGGATCGCATAGAATTTGTCGAGTTTGAGGTCACCTCCTACATATGGGAACCAAGACATTGAGATGATGTCGCCATTTGTTGCTTGTACAATACTTCCCTCACCAAGACCTTCGGTACCAGGATTGGTTGGAATGAATGTTCGGCATTGCAAATCAGGAGTGACCCCTGGGATCCATGTGTCCCAATCGTGACCACGGTCAACAGACCATACGGGGTATTCCCCTCCGATATTAAGAATGGAACCGGAAATGGTTGTCGCAATGTAATGCTCACAGCAATTCCCTCCTTTCGATTCATCAAAAACGGCCCACGTCATGTTGGTTGTCTCGTTTGTTCGTAAATCGACGGTCATGAATTCACGCGGGGATTCGTGAGTTTGTTCATCGATAAGAACGTAATTTTCCCATGCTAATTGCGTCCTCTCCTCTTCAACGATGGATTCTCCATCACCAAAACACCCCGCTAAAATCATGCTGGAAACCAGCATAATGGCGAGAATTGCTCTGCGCATGTGCCGCCTACTCCTTGGCTGTTTTCAAATCCTTGCAAAGTTCCTTAAACACTCGAAGTCCTGAAAGAGTGTGGCTTCCAAACCATGTTAAGGCCTCGCCATCGATGCATTTTGTCCAAGGTCTTTGACCCCCGATTGCCTCAACAGCATCGGATATTTGTTCTCCTTCCTTCTTTGAAAATTCATGCGGTTCACTGGAAAGCAAAAGCCCTTCAATCGCATGAAATTGAATGTGTTCTGCAGTGACTATGGGATAACCGTTCCCTTCAGGTTCGATTTCAGGAACACGAAATCCACATGCCTCAAGCAAGGCTCCAGAGTATTTTTTCGGAGATACAGCCATCAGTGGGTCGTGCCAAATCAGAGGGAGAACAATTGGTCCACTCCCTCTATCACTGTGCTGTAATTCAGAATCAATCGCCTGCGCAAGTTCATCTGCTTTTGCAACTCGATTTAACCGCTGTCCAAGTTGCCTCAACATATCGGGTACATCGCTCGGCCGCTCAACTGTACTAACAAATGTCTCGATTCCGAATTCGACAAGCTTGTCATGAATCTGTTTTGGGTTTTCTTCACGATCAAGGATGACCAGGTCAGGTTGAGCATTCAGTATCTTGTTGAGATTTGGTGTCTTTGTGCCCCCAACAACTGGGATGTCTTTGACAAAGGGTTTTGGATGGATGCACCAGGGCGTTCGGCCAACCACTTGAGATGCTTCAACACCCAACTCAGCCAGTGTTAACGTAAGGCTTGGAACGAGCGAAACCACCCGCATTCTTCTACCTCAAAGTTTGTGAACGCTGTAAGCGACTTGTGCACCATCGACATCGAAGGATTCAACATCATTCGGTGGTTGTTCAGAGTTGAATGTGATGCCTGATGCGCGAGTTTCTTTTGCAATCCAATGTTGGTCCTCTTCGAAAAGTTCCGGAGCATTACTCATCCAAACTTCGACGTCAATCATGGCTTCAATCTCCAAATCCATGTCTTTCCTCTTTGATTGAATTCGACGTGTAATATCGCGTGCAAGCCCCTTCGAGAGAAGATGAGGTGTGTCTTGCATGTCAAGTACCAGACTTACATGTGATGTTCCATCTCCTTCGCCAACAGAAATGGTGGCTGCTGCATATCCTTCTCGTTCTGCACGTCGAATTTCAACATCTGATTCGAGAATGACAACACCCATGATTGTGCATGAACCGTTTCGAATCTCAGCAAGCAGAGCCTCTGGATCTGGATGGTTCTTGATTTGAACAGCAATGGCATTGACGTCACCTTTTGCTCTTGGTGCTAGAGCACGGAAGTTTACACCGAGCTCAACTTGTTGAAAGCGATCGAGGTCCGTCTCGATTGAAATGCTTTCAACGTTCAATTCCTCACAAAGCAGGTCATGATAGGGTTGGAGATCAGGTCCAGCAACAATCCAACCTTCAGCACACGGAAGTCGCTGGCGTCGTTGAGCATCAATACGAATCCGACGACCCGTTTCAGCAAGTTCACGAACCAGTTCCATCTCGTGTTCAAGGGCATTATCATGCGGAGGAAGGTGCATTGTTTCTGCTACTAGAGCTTCATCCCATGCATCGGCCGTTGCACCCTTGGTCGAACCAGGTGTCCCAAGCGGCCAAGCTGCTGTATGGACAGTTTCTCCAGTCAAATTCCGATGGATGGTATCAACCATGAAAGGACTGACTGGGGCGATGAGTCGACAGACTGTAACGAGAATTTCGTGCAAAGTGTGTTGACAAGCAAGTTTGTCGCCAGATTCAGCTTCCTCCCAAAGCCGGCGACGACTCCTACGCACGTACCAATTTGACAAATCGTTGACAATGAAATCTTCGAGTTCTCTGCATGCTTTGTGGAAGTTCCAGTTGGTAAATCCATCATGATAGGCCTTTGCCGTGGTATGGAGCTTGGAAAGAATCCAACGGTCGAGTCGTGAACGGTTCTCAACAGGTGATTGCGATGTTTCTGGATCAAATGCATCCAAAGCGGCATAATCGGCATGGAAACGATAGACGTTCCACAATGTCAAGAACATCTTGGCGTATGTTTCGCGTACACCAT
>JAYXXD010000004.1:0-49840 GCA_036019775.1 Thermoplasmatota archaeon | reverse complement strand
GGAGGTGAATTGAATGAGCGATGAAGATCGTTACAACGACCATATTGCCGCCGTACTTCAAGAATGTCCTGAAGCAGATCGGGACGAAGTCAAATCCGCTTTCCAAAAGTATGAGGAAGAATTCTTCATTCCACCTCAAGACGCAATTCGTTCCATTATTCGTCGATTCAAAAGTGAATCCGATGCAACACCCGCAACGCCCAAAGCAGCAGGTCAGTCCAATCGGCAAACAAAGAAAGTGGGCCGGCTTTCCGAATTGAAATCTGATGATCGAGATATCGAAATCGAGGTTGAAATCGTATCCCACAATGTCCGAGAACAAATGATTCGTGGTGAATCAAAATCAATTGCCTTTGGGCTGTTGGAAGATGATCCTTGGCAAGAGGGAAGTGGAGAACGCACTCGATGGGAATACAAAGACTGGGGTAACAACAGCAACATTACACCAGGATCAGTCGTCAGAATTGAGGGTGCTTCAGTTAACGAATACCAAGGCCGTATGTCCCTGAACATCAACCAATCTTCTCGTATTGCTGTCCTCAGGGAGGGTTCACGCCCTGTTGTTGCGCCTGGTGAACCAGTCGACATCGCAACATTACCAAGCGATGGCTATGTCTGCGTTGTTGGACGTTTGATGTCCTCCAGAGCAGACCAAATTCATCGCCGTGATGGTAGCGGAAGCATCGATGTTGTACGAGGTAGAATCGCTGATGAATCCGGTGCAATAGGATTCCTGTCATGGGAACCGTTCGAATACGAGGTAGGAACGTTGTTGAAGATCGATGGTGCACAAGTCAAAACCTTCCGAGACACGCCTGAGTTGAACTTTGGTCGCACCACAAAGATTGAGCCATTCCATGATGCTAATTTCGCCAACACAGACACGCTCAAACAAGGTATGGTTTCGACAATTAGCACACTTCGAGACGGTTCAAAAGATGTTGAAATCATCGTCAACATCACCTCATGGGAAAAGAGAACGTTCACCAAAGACGGTGAAGAGCGATACCTCTGGTCAGGTCAAATTGCAGACCCAACAGGCCAGTGCCGTGTCAGCGCCTGGACCGATTTGCCAATTGATACCTCGTCTCTACCAATGACCGTTCGCATCACAGATGCACGTGTGCGGGCTTGGCAAGGCATCCCAGATATCACCATCGACAGAGAAGAACAACTGACGATTCTTGAAGAAACGCCTTGGGAAGGTGAACTCGACCTTGAGAATCTCAAAATCGAGGTGCCTCTTGATGAACTAGTCTCAGGGCCAAGCCGCGTAGGCATTGCAACCCGAGGAACCATTGTCTCCGTTAGAGAAGATTCTGGAACCATCATGCGATGCCCTGAGTGCCGACGAGTACTGCGAGAAGGTCAGTGTTTTGAACATGGAGCTGTCGAAGGTAACGAGGATGTCCGCCTACGGCTCGTTCTCGATGATAATGCATCAACCTGTGCCCTTCTCATCTCAAAAGATGCTGCACTCTCACTGCTCAAGACAGATCATGCAGCCATGGTGGATGAAATTCAAGCCAACGGTTCGATGGCCTACGTACAGAAGATTCGAGATCAACTTCTCGGATGCGAAGTCGATGTGACTGGACGTATCATCAACGACGGCCAAGGTGCGATGATTCTCTGTGATGGTGCTAGGCTTTCCAATGAAGACACCGGTCTCATAGCGACCGAACTTCGCACAAAATGGGGGTTGCAATGATGGAAGCTTCTCGACAAATCCAACGACAACCAGCATGGATTATGCTCGCCTCTGAGTTTGGTGAATCGACCCTGAACGAGAAAGGTTCAGGAGAATTTGACCCCACCTTTGTTATTACGAAATTAGGTGCAAAGGTGAATCGAGTCATTGTATCTGGCCTCGTCGAACGTCTTGAATTGCGTGAAACAAGCAATGGTTCTCAAATGTACCAAGGTCAGTTACGTGATCCTTCAGGCCTTCACTACTTTTCTGTTGGAGAATATGCATCAGAATCGATGAGAGAATTTGTCGTCCAGTTGCTTGACAAGGTCGATTCTGGAGAGCCAATTCTTCTCAGTATGACTGCGAAGGCTCGTTGGTATCAAACCGATGAGGGAGCGGTCTACACTTCGCTTCGCCCAGAGGAGGCTGCGATCGTTTCACGTGATCGTTATGCATCTTGGCTCGTTCGAGCGTGTGCTGCAACACTTGACCGCCTTGACCAGCATTCAAAATCATTGAATTGTGAGCCAACAAAGGAAGCCTTGCTCAAGGAAGGTATTCCTTCAAAAATGGTGGATGGTCTCATCGCTGCAAATGCTCATTATGGTCCTATCGATACTGAAGGGTATCGTCTTAATGTTATGCAAGCTCTTGATATTGCGGAAGGAAAAATGGCTGCTGCAACAACCGCTCCTCCAATGCTAAATCTCACTGATTCACCAACAACTGATGAAGCAAATTCTGATCATCAAGGTGAAGATCTCCAAGCTGTTATTCTTGAATGCATTCAAGCGATGGACAATGGAGAAGGAGTTGATTTTGAATCATTGGTCCGAAATTTAGCAGCACGCGGATTCACTCGTGAACAGTCAGAGATGGAACTCGATACGATGAGCGATGATGGTTTGTTACATGAACCTCGATTTGGATGGTTCAAAATTGTAACTTGAAGATATTGTTCCATTACATTCAAATCTTGCCTCCGCCCTCAAGCGTATAGGGGTCATCATGGCAGGCATGGATTTCTTCATTCGACCGGCGACTGGAACCGGTTCTGCAGACTGGATTCGCATTCCGAATGCGGACATTGACGTGAAAATTGCACGGCGATTAACTCGAACCATTATACGTGGTGGGGAAGGAGATAATCTTCACGATGAGGGCGCAGAATCAACCATCTACACGGTCCGAGGGATACTATCAATTGATGATTACAAGAAAATCCTGAAAATGTTCCGTACTGGGCAGCCATTCATCCATGACCCATTCGAAGAGCGTGATGTCAAAGTCATTTTTGCTACCCTCGAATATGAAGGTTCAACCGAAAAATTCACTTTCGAGCTGATTGAAGACGTTATTTGAGGTGAAAATAGATGAGAAAACTTGACGAAAAACGTGAGGTTCTCTACGTGATTCGCGCAATGGACGTTCTCATGTCATCTGGAATCGGTCTTGAAGCAACTGTTCACAGTATTGCTCAGGGTGGTTATGGAATTATTTCGGAAGATTTCAGTAAAATGATGGAAAAGGTTCGCAAGGGCGGCCGCCCACTGGCAAAGGAGATCAAAGCCTTGATGGGAAAAGTCGAAACTGAAGGATATCGACGTCTCCTCAATATTATGCACATGAACATTACACAAAACACAGACATCATTGAAACACTCAAAAAACAAGGTACTCGAATGGAAGAAGAACGAACTGAGGATGTGAAAAAATACATCGAAGACTTGAGTGGTGTACCCGAATCATTGCTGTCCATCGGCATGATTGGACCAATCATTCTCGCAGTTCTCGGACTTTTTCCACAACTTGTCGGAGATATGGGGTCTTTCTTCAGTATGCCAGAACAATCGACCATTGATGTTGTGGTCAATATCGGCTTATTCCTTACGCTCTTTGCGATGATAATGATCGGTCTCAAGACCCATACAAAGGACCCTGGATTGTGAAATTATGCTCTTCCGTTTCCTTGAATCATTCAGTAATCAACCGATGATGTTGATGCTTGGCGTTCTTGGACTCGGTATGATAGGTGGAGGCATTCCACCAATTCGAGAACGTATTCGAAGACGAAAAATTGAGAATGCTCTTCCTTCGTTCCTAGAAGGCCTGTCCGACGAAGTAGGCGCAGGTCTTGGTATTCAGGAGGCGATGCAACATCAGGCAAAAACTGCCCCTGCTCCGCTTGGCCCACTGCTCGAAGAGACTCTGAAGGAAAGCCATTCGAGTTCTTTTGATGCTGCACTCTCAAGTTTTGCGACGAAAACTCGCTCATCCCAAGTACAACGTGTTATGCATTTACTCGAGACCGCCATTGAACAAAATGCCCCCTTGCAGGAGATTTTGATGAACCTGTCCATGGATTACGAGCGCTTGAACGATCTCATGAACAAGAGAGAATCCGAACTTCAAGGACGTGGTCTTCTCATTGTTTTATTCGTCTGTATTGGACTTCCAGGTTTGATTGGATTCCTTGTAGGACTGTTTACACCTGCATCATCCGGCTTCCAAATTGAAGGATTTCTCTCAACGTTCAGCTTGTTTTTCGCTGTTGCAAGTGCTGTAGGTGTGGCTGTTTCCGGACGCATGCTTGGCCGCATGCGAGATACAATGTGGTTTGTGCCTGGATGGATGGCCATGTCGATGTTTATTTTCCTCGGTGCAACGAAACTTATCGGAGGCTAAAATATGTCAGAACAAATTCTTGAACAATATGGGAACGTTACTATCTACACGGAATCGAATCATCCATCTCCTATCTATCACGTTGAGGGAAATGTAGCACCAAATCCTCATGGACATCTTGCGGTTCTGTTCGAAGATGATAATCTGGAAGAAGTCATGTATAATGGCGGCACCCAATGCGTCAAAGTTGCGCACAGAAAACATGGAATGTGTCGAACAAATGTTTGGATTAACGATGAGGAAGGCCTACAGATTGCCAAAAACATCGCTGCCTTCACGAACGTACCGCTTGGTGATGGACCCGGAATGGTTCCGATTTTTGACGGGCGCCTTCCCGATGGATCACGTGTTAACGGAACCATTCCCCCAGTTTCACCAGATGGTCCAACACTAACAATTCGAAAGTTCAAAGAAGATCCACTTACAATGATTGATTTGGTCAAATTTGGAACCGTCAACTCTCGCCTTGCAGCAATGATGTGGGTGTGGATTGAGGGACTTGACAGTAGACCGGCTAATTTCGTAATCGCTGGCGGTACCGGTTCAGGTAAAACAACAACGCTGAATTGTCTTGGAATGTATATTCCATGGCATCGCCGACTTTTGACTGTTGAAGATACTGCAGAATTGCAAGTTTATCACGATCACTGGTTGCGAATGGAAACTCGACGAGAACGTCCCGATGGAACTCCCGAAGTTGATATGAACGATTGTCTAAAATCGAGCCTACGTATGCGTCCAGACCGTATCATTGTGGGGGAAGTTCGTGGCCCTGAAGCCGCAACATTACTTACTGCCATGAATACTGGACACGATGGTTCATTCGGTAGCCTCCACGCAAATACTGCCCAGGAAACTGTTACCAGAATGATCAATCCTCCAATGAACGTCCCTCCAATCATGCTCACAGGTCTCGATCTCATCATTATTCAAGCGCGATTGCATGTGAATGGAAAGACCGCTCGAAAGATTACAGAGGTCGCTGAAATAGCAGGGATGGAAGGTTCAAAACCTCGTTTAAACACGATATGGAAGTACAATGCTGCAACCGACCAAATTGAGGAGACAGGCATTCCTTCCAACCTCCGTGAAGTCATCTGTAGAGCTGCTGGTGTAACTCCTGACATTTTTGAGAAGCATGTCCAACAACGTCAGCAAATCATCGAAGATTTGATTTCTCGTGATATTACAGATATTCAATCAGTTACAACGGTGATTCAGAACTTCTATGCACAAAGTCATCATTGATCGTCTTGCAATTGAAGTCGTGATAACAACGCATCAATGCGGTCTATTTGACCTCGGACTTCACCAACTCTATCTGCTGCATCAGCAACAGATTCTGCAACCTGCCTTTCCGGGTCGTCCTTCTCAATTTTTTCTGGTTTGAATGTAGATGCAAGAGCTTTGAGTTCTGCTACAATAGCGTCAACTTGTTCATCACTTACCAAAATTCCAGGGGCAAGTCGTGGAATCTGACTTGGCGTCAAATAACCAAGTTCAGTACCAACAATACCCGCACATGCAAGGACTCTTGGCCGTAACTCAGGAGTATTCACAAGATAGCCTTTCGACTCAAGGAAACGGATGATTAGACTTTGTTGAGCTTCTGAAAAGTCTCCTTCACTCGATTCAAGTACGGTCTCAACAAGGGACTCAAAGGAAGGTAAATTTCGCTCCAAACGTTCAATCGTTCGACGAACTTCATCCGGCAAATGCACTGCTCCATGGTACAAAATTCGAAGCATACGATTTCGACGTGCTTCGGATGGATCTTGCAGTTCTTCAGCTTCGCTGATTTCTAGATGGAGATCGAACAAGGCATGCAACCTTCCAGAAACTGCAGGACTTCTCAAATCCAAACCAAGACTTCTTGCTTCTTCTTCAAATTCCATGCGTGCTTGTACCAAGTTGCCTTTTCGACCAGCAACAATTTCAGAAATACGTTCTCGTAATTGAGGACGCATTTGTTCAAACAATCGAATCGCTTCCCGTTCTGACCATGAACCTGGTTTGCTTGAGAGTGCATTTTTTTCCTGCTCATGTCGGTACGAAGTTTCCATAATTATTGTCCGGATTGCATCTTGAACTCGTACCAATTCTACGGAAAACCCGTGATTTGAGAGACTCAAAATAAACGTGTTCATATCCTCCATATCCGTTGTACTTCCAACCAAAAGGTAGTCCCTAGCTGCTGCTTCAACCTCTGGACGTCGAGAGGATAATTCCAACAATGCGGCCTCTTCTTCAAGTGTAGGCTCTTCTGATGAAAGTTCTTGCAACATCGGGGGAACTGATTGTTCAACATCGCCGATATGCTCATGGAGACTTTCTTCTATAGAAGCAGCAACATCTGACAGTGATTCATCAAAACTCTCCGTTTTTTCGATTAAGTCCGATTCCTCTTCAAATGTCCACCCTTCAGGGTGTTCAGTTACGAAAGCCTCCACTTTTTCTTCAAGAGAGGTTTGTTGAGACGTTGAGTCTTCATCTGGTTCTCCTTGAACAGGAATTTTTACTGACCCACCGCCACGTTTTAGTGACCGCTTAATGACTCCCCAGTTCTTGTATTGCGCAGATAGGACTCCAGCGACTCGTATCAAAAGCGTTTGACGATTGCCAGATCGAGGTAATTCTAACGCCTTACACAATGCATGCAATTCTTCCTTCGTCATCTTATCGAGATTTTCCTCTTTGAGTTGCTTGGGATCATGGTTGAGGTGCAAATACAGACGCTGCCTTCGAGTTCGTAATGAACCAGTTTTCTTAATTCCAAAAACGCCCAGAAGATCTCCGAGGTCATTGTTCAGAATATTTTTCATTCCGTCAAGTGTCAAATCCCATTCTGGTAAAATAAGGTCCCGAATTAATTGCGCTCGAAGAAATTCTACCGACCCATTTTTTGCGAGACCATATGCTGAAGCAATTTCTTTGAGGTCCTCAAGGCGTGCCTGATAGAGCTCAGACAGAAGACTCGAACGATTGCTCATCACTTCACCTATGCTTCGTTATTTCCTTACAGTATATGTGGTTTCGCTGTAAAATCAGTATCAACAAGGCGATTTCTCGTTGGATTTTTCAACACGGAATACCAGTTTATTCTACCTCATTTCGACTAAACCTTGAAACACGTTCGACACACAGAGCACGTTGGTGAGCAAGTGGTTAGCGCTGAGAAAACTGCAAGAACTATGCTCAAACAAGCCAATGAACTTGGCAACACTCTTCGAGAGATTGTTCGTCGTGATTTAGCGGATGAAACTCGTCGATTCAACGATACTCTCAATCAACGAATTCAACTTGCTAGCGAGGCGATTGTTCAAGCCGTTAAAGCAAAAGAAGCCATAGCTGCGGGCGCCTCATTAATCAATACCAAATTGGAAAAAGCACATCGCAGATATTCAAAAAACAATAATCTAGCCGAATTTCGCGGAGTTCTTCAATCAACACTTACCGAAGTTCAACAACTACGCGAGCAACATGAAACAGTTGCAGAATCGCTTCGTGAAGCTCAAACACCAAGCCGCTCTGCAGTTGAGATTGTAGAGCGATTCGCAATTGAATTGCAAAAGGCTGCTGGAGGATGGGAAGCAACGGGAAGAGAGATTGATGAAATCATTGCAAACTTGTGCGATCCTAATCCAGACGTTACACTGATTGAATTGGAAAAATATCTGACCGAAAATGGGTTTGAGATTGTTCTGGTTGGTGAAAATCGAAGCGAAGAAGCACTCGAGGAAGCAAAACGACAACTTGGTTACTCTGATTCATCCGAATAGAGCCGCATCATTGCAGGTCGTTCTTCATGGAACTCATCCGGCATGTTGCGAATCCGTCGATTCGTGGCTTCATGTTCAGAAGTAAGTGTGGTTAGCATATTTCCCCATTCCTGAAGTAAATTGACCATAGCGATACGATGCTTTTCAAGTGGACCGATCTGTTCTGCTGAAGCACTCACTTTCCCATCAATACTCAATGTTTCAATTCTCATTTCAACACGAGTACCTGCATCTCGAACGTTCTTATCAGGGTCAATCATCGCCGTCATCGTCCAGTCATCGTTGTTTCGTTTCGCTTCCCGTAGAATTGTCCCAATTCCTCGTTGCTCAACATGAATTCCTGTTAAATCGACAAGCTCATCAGGTATGCTGTCAATCAAGGCAGATTCGATTCGATACGCAAATTCGGCAGAAGAATCTAAAATGTGCTCAATTTTATTCTTCGGGAATCCGATTCGTCCGACGAGGAGCGTAAAACCGTTCAAGGGGGGAGGAACAAAATGGGAGCGCTCAGGAGATCCTTTATGCAATCCAAGTGTGTGTCTTCGAGTTTTACTTGAAAGTAGATTGTACTGGGAACGTTTTACCACATAACCATCGATTACACCTTCAGCTCTCAATGCTTCAAGCTTATCGATTTCATCACGAGACTCCGCATCAACGCCGTCGAGTTCAATATCATCATTTCCAAGAAGAGTGAAATCCTGACGCAAACGAAGCATCTGGCGTTGCAAGAGAGGATGATGACATACAATACGGGCGTTCTTAACAAGATACTCGGGCTTGTCGTCACTAACCAAAACCCAAGTCGGTTCACGTCGGGAGAGTAGTCCAATGATGGCGATGTGTTTGTTTTGATGATCTATCCAATTTTGGGGGCTCATAGCAACCAAATCACCAACCCCCTCGTTCAACAAAACGAGCGCATCTTCAATCGTTGGTGTTTGACGTAGAATGGCGTTGAATGTCTTGCTGCGTTGCTCCAAGACTTTCTCAATCTGTTGTCGAACTCCGTCACCGTGGGAAGATGTTGAAAGGAACACTAAGCGTTCATCGTCCATCATTTCACCTCGGCTAAGGGCCCCTCAGCAATCTGTGGGCGTAGCCCACTCATTAAGAAGGACACCCTCTTCCACTATAACGTGCAAGCAATTTCTGAAGCGCAACTCTCGCGTCTTGAAGACCTTCGGGAGAAGGTAAATCAAGCGCTTGAAGCCCTCATTCAACGCGAGGTTCACAAAGGGGCTGGGGAAGTTGCAAAACTCGCCGGCGAAATGTTGTTGTCAGGAGGAAAAAGGCTACGGCCCCTGCTTGGAATTTTCTGTTATGAGGTTGCAGGTGGCAAGGACCTTGATGAAATCATGGACCTTGCCTTGGCATTTGAGCTGATCCACACTGCAACACTCATCCATGATGATATCAATGATGCTGCAAAACTCCGTCGAGGCGTCACAACCTTGCATGAACGTATTGGCCAACCAAAAGCCATCATTGCTGGAGATTGGCTTTTTGTTCAAGGATACGGCTTGAGTGGAAAATACACAAAGGATTGTATCGATTTGATCCGTGAAGCATGTGCCAATATAGCCGTCTCGGAATTCAAACAACTCGATCATGTTCTGGATTTATCCACCTCTCCAGAAGATTATCTTGAAATTGTTAAGGGCAAGACTGCTGGACCATTTGCTGCTGTATGTGAGAGCGCAGCCATAATTGCTGGAGCATCAATCGAGCAATCCCAAGCATTGGGCCGATTTGGTATGGAGTTGGGCATTGCATTCCAACTCATGGATGATTTGTTGGACCTTCGCGGCGATGAAAGGATGGGTAAGCCAAGAGGAAAAGATGTGATTGAAGGAAAGATGACGCTTCCTCTGATTCATGCCCTTACCTTGCTGCACGGAGAGCGACGAGGCCATCTTGCGGAAATTCTGAACAACTTCAATGACAGTCTATGGGATGAACTGATGGGTTTACTCGAAACTTCTGACTCCATTCAATATGCTGAATCATTGATGCTTATTCACCTTGAGAGAGCCGTGAGTGAACTGAATCTATTTCCCTCATCAATGGCGAAATCCTTGCTCTTGAGAGTTGCAGAAAATGTCCACAATCGTCATGTTTGAGGTGTATTGATGGAAACAGAACATCGTGAAGTCATCATCGTTGGCGCTGGCCCTGCAGGCACGACATGTGCACAGAGATTGGCCGAAGATGATATCGATGTACTCATTTTAGAGCGAAGAGCCATCGTTGGAAATCCTGCCCAGTGTGGAGAGTGCATTCCAAATTGGGGGGAAGTCGTAGGTACGTTTCATGGCATTGATGACCATGAATGGCTGATTGAATCTTTCAATTTTCCTGACCGAATTCAACTGCATAGACTGGATCATATGAGGGTCTTTTTACCAAGTGGGAAATCGTACAATTTCGATTTGGATGCCTTCGCAGGACATCGATTACAGTTTGATGGATATCTTGCTGAAAAAGCGATCAGTGCTGGTGCAGAAATACGGATGTCCGAACCAGTTACAAACATTAAACGGCGTTCAAAATCAGATTCTCTGCTCATTGTGACCGAAAAAACACGCTACACTTGCGATTTATTGATTGATGCTAGCGGTTCACTTGCTCACGTTGGACGATTTCTCCATGGTAAAGACAAGAATTTTCGGCCATCGGATCAGGTTCCAACAGCATATGCACAAGTTCGTGGAAACGTACCAGAAACTTTTGATGTATTCTTAGGAAGTGTGGCTCCTAAAGGCTATGCATGGATTATTCCTAAAGGCCCAGATACAGCAAATGTTGGCCTGGGTGTTCGTGCAGGGGCTCTCAAAGGATCCATCAAAGAACATCTCAAAACCTTCTGTGATAATCTTGGTTTAGAAATTCTCTCAATTGGAGGGGGATGGATCCCCATGGGTGGACCGATAAAAACGATGGTCGACAAGAATGTCATCGCTGTGGGTGATGCTGCAGGGTTGGTTATGCCATCAAATGGTGGTGGAATCTCACAAGCGATGATTTCGGGATGTTTCGCTGCGGAAGCTTATATTGAAAACAAACAAAATGGCACCCCGCTGGAAGCATATCAAGACCGTATCGAATCATGTTTTGGCAGGGCACTGAAGAACTCGCTCCGTTCAAAAAACATGGGATATTTGATGTTTCAGAACGATTTCATCACTGAAGTACTCTTACGTATACTTGGACCGATTGGCGGAATAAAGAGAGCGATGGAGTGCGACAAACCGCTTTGGGTGCTGTAAACTGAATTTGTCTCTACTTTCTATCGGTGTGTTCAAGTCTTAGCGATGTTAGCACAACACATGGCGACAAGACATAGGGATGACGAAGCGGTCAGCCCTGTCATCGCAACTGTTCTGCTTCTTGCCATTACCGTCATGTTATCAGGGATGGTTTTCGTTTTGATGCAAGGTGCACTCAATACAGCAGAAAAAGCACCACCACAAATGACCGTCAGTGTGCGCTCTCTTGACAACGGATACCATGTTGTTCGAATTACAAGTCTCGACCAAACTCTTGATCCTGCTCGAGTCTCATTTAATCTTCAAGAACAAGGAGCAGATTCATCATTCACGGGATATGTGAATGACGCAGAAGTCTATTCAGTCATTGGTTCAAATATCTCATTCCACGACCGCGATGCGAGTTACTCGATTTCAGCAGGTGATTACTTTGTCATACATTCTGCGGAGATAGGTTCAGATGAAGGCGTTTGGGATTTTGTTCTGCTTGAGGAATCCATTCAATACGTTCTAACCCGAGTCGAATTGACTCCGATGAATTCATGAATTATCATCAACATCGTTGAGGGCTCGAATGAAGTTTAACTGAGCGTTCTTCTCACGAAGTGCTTGTTGTATGACTACGAACAAGTCTGCTGCAGTAATTGAACTGAGAGCTTGCTGCCGATCTTGCTCTCTGTCAAGCACAGCATTCGCTACTTGCCAAAGTGAGGAGGCTTCATACGGCAGAAATTCTTCTTCAAGAATGAGTAACATTTGTTCCATATCAACCTCTTCATTTCGGAGCATGGCGTTGACATCCACGATATGTTGTGCCCAATCATGGAGAAATTCTGCCCATTCATCAGCAACTAACTCACCTTCCAAATCTTCCAACATCCGGATGGTTGCACGCAAATACAACTTTCCATCTGGATCATCTTCGATGTATTGTTCAACCAGGTCATCAACACTTGGATAGATATCGCCAAATGGCATTGAAGGGAGTGACGATTGAATGACTTTGATAATTTCAAATCGCTTCGTTCCTTTTGCAGTGAACAAGAGGTTTGTTCCCTGCTCTTTCATGTCATCAACAGTGCAAAGCACACCAAAAGCACCAGGCTGAGACCACCCTCCAATGGATTCGGTATCAGGGTTGTGAGCAATGTAGCCAAAAGGAAGTTCGTCGATACTACAATCATCCAGCATTTGTTTGTATCTCGGTTCAAACACTCGTAATGGTTCATTTGCCATCGGAAAGATCCCAGACGGTAGAACGAACAATGGTACGGTTTGGACATCGGACATGGTACGAATCAGACCTAATCCTCTTCAAGGATTGTGATTCAACCACCGATATACGACATCTCAACCTTGACTCCCCGAGTTTGATGAGAACGCTCTTCGGAATATCTGTCGTTACGATTCTGCCATATGGATTGAATCGCTTGAAAAACATCTTCAGAAGATGCATCCATGCGAAGAATGCTTCGCAAATCATGGCCGTTATTGGCAAAGAGGCATGTGTAAATTCTTCCATTCGCAGAAAGTCTCACTCGTGAGCAGTCACCACAAAATGGATTGGTTATCGATTCTATGAATCCGATTTGCCAATTTTTTGAGGTGGTATACAGTTTTGCCACATCACTGGGATGAGACGACTGATGAACGTGGAGTGACCCAAATTCCTTGGAAAGAATCGATCTCATTTCATTCGCAGTTACAACATGATCAAGATTCCAATCGTTCGTTGATCCAACATCCATATACTCAATAAACCGAACAGGAATGTTTCGTGGCCCAAACGTTTTGGCCATTGATGAAATCTCACGTTCATTTACACCTTTTTTGATGACAGCGTTAATTTTGACAGGAAGACCAATCTCTTGCACGGCATCGATGGCCTCAAGGACGTGAGATGGACGAGCGGTTGTATCTCCCATACGTTGGAACGTGCCTTCATCCAATGCATCAAGAGAAATTGTTACTCGACTTAATCCTGCTTCGTACAGATTTTGCAAGTGCTTTTTCAAGAGAAGTCCATTGGTCGTAATCGCAATATCGAGATTCTTCGAGCATCCTCGTAGTTGACGAATCAACTCATGGATGTCTTTTCGCAAAAGGGGTTCTCCTCCAGTCAAACGAATTTTTCGCAGCCCATGCGGTAACAGAGCTCGAACGATGCACACAATCTCTTCAAAAGTCAAGATATCTTCTTTTGGCAGGAATTCATGGTTTTCATCAAAATGTTCTCGCGGCATACAGTATCGACATCTCATGTTGCAGCGATCGGTTACTGAAATTCGTAGGTCAAGCAGTGGACGATTGAGGGCGTCCTTGATGACCATATTTTACCCAACTCGCTTTGGATTGTGAATGTTTGCAAGGCTTCATCAGATATGGTCTACTGGATAACATATGGGCAAAGGTTGGGTAAAAAGGTGGGGGCCTCGAAGCAAAGGCCACCGCCCAAGCCACATTCCTGCTCTTGAAGTGAAGCCTACATCACTTGTGGATTCTCCCTGGATTCTTCCTCCATCAAAAAGCCACATTATACGGATGTTGTTGCTATGCGCGCTTAGTAAGAAAAAACATACATTGCTTGGATTCAAGGAACTTGGAGAGGATGCGGAGAGTATGATGCGTTGTTTGTCTCAACTCGGAGTCGCATTTAATCGAATAAGCGAAGGGATTGAAGTCTCAGGAGTTGGAATAGAAGGTTTTCACCGCTCCCCAAGCGTTCTCCACGCAGGAAATTCGGGTACAGCCTTACGTCTCCTCATTGGCTTAACTTCACGATTCGATTTCGTAAGCATGGTCGATGGAGATTCAAGTTTAAGGAATAGAAATCATTCAGATTTGTTGGATTCTCTCTCTCAACTTGATGTCAAATTTTCATATGGTGTCGAGCAAGAAAGACTTCCAATTCTTGTTCACGGCCCATGGAACGGTGATAAGATCAACATCAACGTCAATCATTCATCTCAACCTTATTCGAGTTTACTCTTGGCAACGTCTGGACAAGACACGACAACGATAATCAAAACTGAAGGAGAGGCGGTCAGTCGCCGTCATTCATCACTTACAATTGAATTAATGAGAATGAGTGGTGCGAATGTAGAGTTTGAAAACGGAAAAACAATCATTGCACCATGGAAATCGAATCCACCTGAGAAATGGGATGTTCCATCTGATGCGTCAATGATGGCTTTTCCGATTCTTGCATGCATTCTAAACCAAACACCGATTGAAATTGGAAATCCAGTTCAACAAGAGAATGCATTGGGTCATGAAATTCTCTTTGACCATCTCAAGCAGTTTGGAATCAATATAATAGAAGAAATTCTAACATTTATCGGTGACGCACATCCAGTCGACATAGACCTCCGTGATGCAAATGATCTGCTACCTCCACTCGCAGCAATCTTGGCACTAAGCGGTGGCGGAAGGTTACGAGGAGCTTCACATGCGAAACACAAGGAAAGTAATCGAATAATCTCGACTGCATCGCTCTTAAACGCATTCGGATTAAGATGCAATATCGAAGAAGATGGCCTTTCTATAGAAGGTTTTCAATCATTGAAGAAACCTTCAGCTCTAATCGAAACTTTCGCAGATCATCGAATCCAAATGACTGCAGTCCTTCTCGCCACACATACAGGTGGAACTGTGGAAGGGCCAAGATTGCATCAGGTCGCAGATCCTGGATTTTTACAGCGATTCTCAACCATGCCGGCCGAAGTGCTTGTCAAGGGAATCCAGAGATAGACGCAATGCGGTAGGACGACCATGAACGCATGCCCAAGGATTGGGCACGTTCCTCATATCCTCAAGCAAGCGACGCATTTGAGCGATTGTAAGGCGGTCATTCGCCTTAACTGAGCCACGGCATGCGTTCAAAAATGCGAGGTGATCTTTTCTGCGTTCGATTGTTTCGAGGGGTGCTCCATCCTCAGAAATGTCTTGCAACAAATCGAGAAGAAAAGGTTCGACTTCATCCCCATCCAAAAGGCGAGGTGCCTGCTCCACATCCCAATCCCCATCACCTTGCTTTACGAGGACAAAACCCAATTCCTGAAATCGGTCAAGAGCCGACTCAAGGCGAGCCTCTTGGGCCAAGGTCAATTCTATCTTTGAAGGTACCAATCGTTGTTGAGGTATCCAAAGGCTCTCATCATTGCGCAATCGTTCGTAGCGAATTCGTTCGTGCAAAGCATGCTGATCGATAAGCAGAAGTTCTTCTCCTGCTTGTGCCAGGATGTAAGAATCTGCGAATTGCGATAATGGTTCCATCACTGGAAGGTCGTTTTTGATTGATTGGAGCGGAGACTCTTCCGTAGGTGACACACTTCCCCCACATCCTGCATGCCGATGCAATTCACGCTCAGCAGAAGAGAGGGCTGGTGCTATGGGCGATTTGTCCAACCCTGGAAGTGATTGTTGCGCAGTTGCTGCAATGGACTGTGGACGCGGTTTTTCAGAACGAGCATTGCGATCCTCTGCGACTCGGCCAACCAAATTCAATTGTGTTCCTGCTGCTAGTGCCCAAGGTGGAGCAGATGTTGCCTTCGGAATTGTATCATTTGCCTCCTTCGGGACAAGCAATTCTTGAATCGGTTGATTTTTTTCAGATTGTGTCAAACCTTCAAGTTCCTGGATTTCTCCACTTGAATCGGGTTGGGTTGGAGAATTTGCAAGGGTGTTGGCAATGGCTCGCTCAAGACGTTCGAGTACTCTCCATGAGTGGCGTAAACGCACCTCCCGTTTGGTAGGGTGCACATTAACATCGACCTCATTGGCAGGAACATGCAAATGAAGAACTGCAACCGGGTGACGCCCTTGCATCAATCGTGTACGATAGCCTCGACGAATCGCTTGATGAAAAGGTGTGGAAGCAACTGGTCGGTCGTTAACAAAAACGTGAATCTCATCACCTTTTCCACGAGAAATATCTGGAGCACTGATGTAGCCAGTCCACTGCTCATCCCCCGGAACATCTGCATCTGAAGCAGGTGATGAGAGTTGAAGGAGATTCGATGATTGACCACCAAGAACGTCATACAACCGGTCTTCGATTGTTGTACTGGTTGGAAGATGCAAGGTCGAGCGTCCATCAATTGTGCATCGAAAAGCAACATTTGGATGTGCAATTGCGTGGGCAACGACGACCTCCACAATACGAGCGTGTTCGGTTGCAGGACGGCGTTGGAAGCCCAAACGAACAGGAGTGTTTTGAAACAAATCTTCAACGGTTACAACCGTTCCATTCGCCATTCCAATCGGTTCAGCTGGTTCTTGATTTCCATGATTCATTCGAATGCTTCGTCCATCAGTTCCTTCTGGCCGAGATGCTACTGTTAATCTTGAGACTACACCTATACTCGCAAGGGCTTCCCCACGAAATCCGAGTGTATGGATTTCATTCAAATCTTCGGGTTGCTTTAGTTTTGAAGTCGCATGTCGAGAGAGAGCAAGTTCAAGGTCATCCTCATGGATTCCCGAACCATTATCTTGAATTCGAATGAGATCAAAACCACCTCGTTCAATCTCTACATGTATTGAGGTTGATTCTGCATCAAGAGCATTTTCGAGCAGTTCTTTGACGACTTGTGCTGGACGTTCAACAACCTCACCTGCGGCGATATGTCCTATTGTAAGATCATCGAGTTGCTGGATTCTGTTTGGTTCAGCCATTCATTCATCCTCCAGTTGCCTTTGTAAGCGTTCGATCAACGCGAATGCATCTCTGGGCGAGAAGTCATCAAGATTAAGATTTGACAATGTTGTAAGAACATCACTTTGAGCTTCTGTAATAACTGGTTCTTTTGATTCACTAGATTGCATCGCAGCGGCCGCAAAATACCCAAGGAGTGATGATTGACCTTGCTCACGAGCCTTTGGCGCTCCATCACGGCCTGCTTTCGCACCTTGTGCTTGTTTTTCAAGGAAGGCGAGAAGGTCCGTAGCGCGTTCAACAACATTTCGAGGTAGACCTGCCAAAGCAGCTACTTGCACTCCATATGAATCATCACAAGGGCCATCTGCAACCGTGTGCAAAAAGCGCAGGGTTCCATCCCTTTGTGCGACTTGAACATGAACATTCGCGAATCCGTTAACTTCCGATTCAAGCCCAACCAATTGGTGGTAATGCGTTGCAAATAGGCTACGTGCACCTATACGTTTGCAGACATCTTCGCTAACAGCCCAAGCAATGGAAAGTCCATCAAACGTGGAAGTTCCTCGCCCAATTTCATCAAGAAGGAGAAGTGAATTTTCTGTAGCCCTTCGTAAGATGTGGGCAACCTCAATCATTTCCATCATGAATGTCGATCGCCCTCGTCTTAGGTCATCACTGGCTCCAACCCGGGTGAAAATACGATCGATTAAACCCAATCGAGCTTTTTCAGCAGGAACAAAGCAACCTGCTTGGGCAAGAATGCTTACCAATGCTACCGTTCGAAGATATGTTGACTTTCCACCCATATTTGGACCTGTAATGAGAAGGAAGTGTCGCTTTTCATCCATTGCAACATCATTAGGCACGAATCCTTGTTGCACCTCTAAAACAGGGTGCCGAGCCTGATTCAATACCATTTTCCGACCCTCAATTAACGCCGGTTTGGTCCAAGAACGCTGCCTTGCAGTTGTTGCGAAGCATTGCAAGACATCGATAGCGGCTACCCTAGAAGCTATTTGAGCAAGGAGATTTGCATGTTGACGGACTCGGTCGCGTAATGAACAGAATAATGCATATTCAATACTCTTGGATTTACTCTCCGCAGTAAGCAAGAGGTCGTCCCGTTGACGCAATTCATCAGTGACGTAACGATTACCATTGGTCATCTGTTGCTTTCGCGTCCATTGATCAGGCACTTTGTCTTCGTGTGTTGAAGTCACTTCAATGAACCATCCAATTTGTCGATTTGTTCGAACTTTCAAACTCGGTATATTCAACTCACGACGTAAGGTTGTTTCGAGATTGGAAAACCAACCATGACCTTCACTTGAAGCATTTCGATAGTTGTCAAGTTCGGAATCAATACCTCGTCGAATCAAGCCACCTTCCTTCAAACTCAAAGGTACTTCTTCGACAAGCGTCCTATGGATGTCTTCAGCGACATCGGTCAAAGCATGAAGATTTTCAACAAGATGAGTCAAAAGTCCATCTTCAGTTTCATTGCAAAGACGTTGTATCGCAGGTAGGCGTTCAATTGCATTGGCAGTGGCAAGTAAATCTCGAGCGTTTGAACGATTGTACTTCAATTGAGTTGCAAGACGTTCCAAGTCCAACATACCCTTCAGACTGTTACGAAGATGATCAAGTCGCTTTGATGAGCGCATCAAAGCACCAACTGAGGCATGACGTGCTTCGATCGCTGCTGCATTTGAGAGCGGTCTCAACAACCAAGATTTGAGACACCTACGTCCCATCGCAGTTCTACATTTATTCATCGCCCAAAGGAGGGATCCTTCGTATTCTCCTGCTAGAGTTTGGGTGATTTCCAAATTTCTTAACGTCGTTTGGTCCAATACCATGCCTTCCGTATTGTCTTGAATTTCAACATCACGAATAGCAATGGAATCGTGTCGATGAACAGAAGCAAGGTAATCGGCAGCCAGTGCTGTTGCTTTCAATGCTTCAGGTGAATTACCAAGGTCGATATGACCTAAATCGTTTACCTCCAACATTGCCTTGAGCCGCTCATGTGCTCTCTTTGTTTGAATCGAATGTTGAGAAACGACGACAGAATCGAGCATGCTAAGGAGGTGTAACACTTCATCTCGTTCAGCATCTTGCGGAGTAAGTACCAATTCACTTGGGTTCCATCGCATGACCTCGTCACACAATGATGCCCATTTTTCTTCACCGTGAAAACATACAGCCCATGCTTGACCAGTTGATGCATCGATCATCGAAACGGCAGCAGTATCTTGATCAACCAGTAGACTGCAAAGTAACGCTGATGAATCGCTACCAATGAGTGACTCCTCATACAACGAACCAGGAGTGTAGATACGGGTTACAACCCGTTCGAGAAGTTTCGCCCCTTCCCGCAACTCCTCCTCTTGTTCGGCAACTGTAACTTTGTAGCCTGATCGTAGCATAATTCGTAGATTTTCTTCAAGTTGATGCCAAGGAAAACCCGCCATTGGTATCGGTCGTTCTGCCTTCTTGTCGCGTGAAGTTAAAGCCAAGCCAAGGACGTTTGAACCTATTTCAGCATCTTCATGAAACAATTCGTAAAAATCCCCCATACGGAAAAAAAGAATTGTACCTGGATTGGCTTCTTTGAGCTCATGGAATTGGTCCATCATGCTCCGTTTTGCCATCAAATCCCCGTCCATGCAGTATGCAGGGTGGACGCTGATGACGAGAGGTGATTAAGGTTCGGAGAAGTCGGTGTCTTAGGTTCGCTTCACATGCATTGCTTTCTCAACCATGAGATAACCTTGTGTAGCAATCATGATCAATCCAACAAGGATGAAACCAAAATTGAGCAAACCTCTTCCAGATGAGAGGGAACCTTCAATTGTCAAATCTAGGGACAACCGGTCAGAAGTTCCTTGTGAATTGAATCCGTGAATGTACAATGTATCTCCATCAATTGACCCTACGGTAGGTTGCAATGGGAGAGGATATCCGAGGTTTTTCGATGACGTGTCAAAGGTATCAATATTTACACGTAAAACCGATTCACTTCCTCGCTCTCCAAACAGCCACGAACGGTCATGTTCTGCTTCGTAAACCATTGTGGTTGATGCATAATTTAGAACTTGTATGGAGTTCAATGAGATGATGTAAAATTCTTCATTCGTTGCAGCTACAGCACCTCCATCAACTGTACGACTTAAGGAATGAATCTCACTTCCATTCCCAATCGATTGACGTTCAACTTGAGGTGCTGTCGTGACATCACCATCCCAATACACATGGGAAATGACAACCTGAGATGTCAATGAAGCAGGACTTTGAGAAGCCGATGTTTGAACAGCATAGGTTCCAACTGCGAGGTAGGTTGAATCCATGAGATAAACGACATCATCCCAAACCACCGAATCCTGGAGAGGAGAACTCACACTAACAATCGATTGACCGTTCCAGCCTCTAAGTCCAGAACCCCCGTCCTCAGATGTGATGAGCAATCGATTTCTAATCATCGATGATGTATCGGTTGCAAGGCCGTTAATGCCAAATTCGGAGCCATATGTATCATCCAACCTCGTCTCAGAAATTGCGCCTTGAACGTAAGTTGAAATTGTGTTTAATGAGGTCGAAAAGGTGACGACACCTTCCTTATCGGCAGAAAAAAATGTGACATTTTCGATTTCCGGGTCGTGTGGGTTAAAAATATGATGAAATTAAAAAGAATCCATTTGTTGATACATCTCAAGGCCATTCTGAGTTTTCAAAATAGCACTGTGCGCTTCATCCCAACCGGCTTCCGGATGGTAGTCGATTTCAAGAAGGAATTCTCCTTCTTCAAACTCCAATTTCTCGCTAGGGTCTGTGCCAAGCACCATACCTTCGAGCGAACTGGTGCCACCAATAAGGAATCCTCCTATGATAATAAAAACGAAAAATAAGCCAATAGCGAGCCATTGATGCTCTGATTCTTCCTCGAGCAACTTCCTCCAGCCACTCGCCATGCACCGTTGGTAGAGTTGAATGATTAAGTTCCTTCCCATCGTTTTTCGGTAAATTTGTCCAATAATTGCCTAGCGATATCGCATCGGAGGGATGATAAAGGGAGCATCTGTCGGAGGGATGCTTGGAGGATTGAAAATGGCACGTAAGCCCGCATCCATGTATCGCCGACTCAAAGGACCTGCATACACTCGACGCAAGTATATTGGTGGTGTTCCGAACAACCGTATCCTTGCTTTCCACTCAGGAAACCGTCGTGCTGCGGAAACTGGCGGATTCCCAGTTGTCCTTGAACTTCGTGCTGAAAATGACTGTCAGATTCGACACACAGCTCTTGAAGCAGCCCGTGTTATATCAAATTCAACAATCCGTAGTGCCGCAGGTGCACAAGGTTATGCACTCCGTGTCCACACTTACCCACACCACGTTCTACGAGAGAACAAGCAAGCAACAGGGGCTGGTGCTGACCGTGTCTCCCAAGGAATGCGTTGCGCTTTCGGGAAAAACGTAGGAACCGCCGCTCGTGTACGTCGAGGGCAACGAGTGATCTCAATCCACTGCAATGCAGAAAACTATCTGACTGCAAAAGATGCACTGCGTAAGGCAGGTATGAAGTTCCCTACCCCGACAACAACTCGTGTTGTGCGTGGAGCAGAACATCTCAAAGGGCTTGTTTGACCAAGCCGTTCGTTACCATCTTCGGATGGTTTCGTTATGCGAATGCTCATTGATGATGAAGTACTGGAAAGAACGAGGTGAGGCCATGCGTGTTGCAGTTCTAAAGGAAGACAACTGTCAACCAAAGAAATGCAATGACGAATGTTTTCACTATTGTCCGCCAGTCCGCAATGGCCAAGAATGCATCGTCATGGATGACAAGACAGGGAAGCCTCACATTTCTGAATCATTGTGCATCGGATGTGGTATTTGCATAAACAAATGTCCGCATGATGCCTTGATTATCGAGCAATTGCCAAGCGAACTCGAAACGGACATGATTCATCGATACAGTTTGAATGGATTCAGACTCTTTCGTCTCCCAACTCCGACCAAAGAATCAGTGGTCGGTATTCTAGGACCGAATGGGATGGGAAAATCAACTGCATTCAATGCATTAGCCGGCCGAATAACGCCAAACCTTGGTGATTGGTTGGACCAAGACCCGGATTGGAATAACGTCATTGATGCTCTGCCGAAAGGTGAACTTCGGGATTTCTTTGCATCAGTTCGTGATGGAGGCATTAAGGTTGCTCTCAAGCCTCAGAACGTTGATCGACTACCGAAGCGAGTTCAAGGAACGGTTGAAGGACTCCTTCGCAAAGTCGATGAGCGCAACCTGTTCGATGAAATGACCGAAGCATTAGGAATTTCACATCTTCTTGAACGAACGGTGCAACAATTGTCTGGTGGTGAATTGCAGCGGATGGCAATATGTGCAACCATTTTACGGGAAGCTGATGTTTACTTCTTTGACGAACCATCGTCCTATCTCGACATCCACGAGCGTATGCGCATCGTCAGAATCATCCAAGAATTAGCGGTAACAAAACGAGTCATCGTCATCGAACACGACCTAGCGGTTCTCGATGTGCTTGCTGATTTGGTCCATATTGTCTATGGAAAGAAAGGTGCTTTTGGAATCTTCACGCCAGCTCGATCGACAAGAACTGCAATTAATGCATATCTTGATGGATTCCTCGTCGAAGAAAATGTACGAATACGTGACAAACCTATTCGATTCCTTAAGCATCATGAACGGACGGCTGAGAAAGGAAGCGTTGTCGTTCAATGGGGCGACCTCGGAAAAAAACTTGGAAATTTTGAATTGTCAACTGGTGAAGGTTCTGTTCATCGTTCCGAAGTCGTTGGAGTTGTTGGACCGAACGGTACTGGAAAATCAACAATGATCAAAATTCTTGCAGGTGAACACGAGTATGACAATGGCTGGGTCACAAACGAAGCTACCGTTTCTTACAAGCCCCAACATATCGATGTTGACATGGACTGTACGGTTCAAATGTGGCTTGATAGCGAACTTGGTATGCGTTGGAGAAGCGGCGAGTTTAATGTCAATGTCATCCGTGCTTTAGGGGTCGATGAATTACTGCCAAAGCGTGTCAAAAAATTGTCTGGAGGGGAGCGGCAAGCAGTCTCTATTGCTGTTTGCCTCGGTCGAGAAGCAGATCTTTACCTCCTTGACGAGCCATCCGCTCATCTTGATGCAAATGCGAGGATGGAAGCTGCTAAAGCAATTCGAAGGACGATGGAGGCGAATGAAAAATCAGCTTTTGTCATCGACCACGATGTCTATTTCATCGATATTGTGAGTGATTCGTTGCTCGTCTTTGAAGGCCAAGGAGGTGTCCATGGCAAAGCAATGGGTCCCTATTCGTTACGGGATGGAATGAATCGTTTCTTGAACGACGTCAACGTTACGTTCCGTCGAGACCATGATTCAAAGCGACCAAGAATCAACAAAGCAGAAAGCAGAAAAGACAGAGAGCAACGTCAAGTCGGAGATTTTTATTCCTTCGATAGCAAATGAACTGCCAAACCGTCTAAAGACCAACAACATATGGAGGAATCATGCCTGTCGGAATTCCACCAAAAGGAGGACCTTTGGGCAGAAGTCGCTCAAGGCTCTCAGCGTCTGGATTGACAACATACCTCCGTTGTCCAAGACAATGGTACCTCACACGAAAAGTTGGGCTTTCATCACCCTCATCAATTGGTCAAGTTACTGGACTCGTCATTGAAGATGCATTATGTCGGGTGCTCATGAATCGACCAGGACCGATGAATTCCTTGGACGAACTTCGCGCGTGGGCCTATGAATTGTGCCAAAAGGAAGCAATCATAGCATGGGAACAAGGACAGGAAGCATGGCTTAATCGATTGTGGAAACATGAAGATAGCGATTGGTCGACGGTTGAAGTTGATGATTACAATCAAAAAATTCGCAATGGGGTTGACTTGTTTCTTGAAGAAGTTGAAGCCTGCTTTCAGCAGAATGGAGGACCTTTTGTTGAACAATTCCGATCTTTGAAGTCACCATTCGGCGTCCCAGCACCTGCATGGGGAGAGGTTCCACAATTCCCTGTCCCAGAAAAGGTTCGCTCTCTGAAAGGCTAGGGATTGGTCCGTTGAGCATTCATTCGTTTGGCAAGCGAACAGAGAACCCATTCAATGGAATGAAGCGTGGGAGATCGCAAGGCCTTGGTTCAAAGATCCACGAGTCCACCAACCTCAACGTATGTTCCATCCTGATGGTTGGGCTGCAGGCGAATTGGATTTGGTTCTTCGATGGGACGGAAACATCCGACTTGTTGACATTAAATCAGGGCATTCCGGCTCTGCTTTTGCTCAGAGCCTGAAGCATCAACTCCGGTTTTATGCTTGGTTATGGTCAAGAACAAATGAAGTTGGAACCATTACAAATATGGAAGGCTGGTACCTCTCAAGCAAGGAAAGAATCGAATTCGATGCACCAAGTGAAGAAGAACTTACTTCAATGGATGATGAATTCTTGCAGATTCATCAACGCATGAAAACTATGGGAGAGGGCGCATCGATCCTTCCCGGCAAACCCAGTCAAGAACATGCAGACCATATCCATGCTTGTTCGGGAGAATCTGCTGGCTGCAGTTGGTGTTCTGTTTCTACTGTGAATCTTGATTCTGCTGGACCAATGAACGAAGAAACGAGAGATGTGATGATGAAGGGTGTTGACATACAACCGCCGTGTCTACCGTTTTCTGAGATTCCTTCACGGGTTGATGTTGCAGGTGAGTTTATTGCCCAATGGGGACCGCTTCCTAACCATTTCAACGAGCCTGTTCTCGGAGCAATGCTGAAGGCTGGGGAAGCGAGCATTGCCATCGAAGAAGCTGAACCTGGTGCCTATCCAGACTTGCATGATTCCAAAGTTACGAAGGTTGTGGTTCGAAATGCACTACCTGGTGTTTGGAGGGATCAACCTCGCCTCTATGTTGACTCTGAATCAGATATTGTACCACAATCGGACATGGATTATCCTAGTACAAGAGTTGGACTCTTGAGGACGAGAGCAAATGCAGAAGGCATTGTACTGTCGATTCGACAACAGAGTGGAAAACGTCTCGATGGAAGGCCTTGGTCCATGCTCGCATTCCATTTATGGGATGGTAGCCACGTTGTCGAAGTCGTCGCCTTTGGTTCTGCCATCAGCGAACGTCTTCTCACCTTGCGGCCAGGAGAAAGGATACGATTGATTGGTGCTGAACTCGGTTGGCGTGCTGGGCTGGTACAACTGCGAATCGATGTTCGTAAAACTCGGATCGAACTTTCAGGCCGTTCGTTCGCATCCAAGAGTATTTGAGGGGTCGATTTCAGTCGTCTCCCTATGCCTGTCAGATTGCCCAATCCAGACGAGGATTTCATTGGCCAATACAATCGTCTCTCTGCAAGTCAGGTCAATACATGGAAGGCATGCCCTCGCCTTTGGTATTACGAAAAGGTTCGACGATTTGTCATGCCTCAGATTCCGATTCTCTTTGTTGGACGCGCTGTAGAAGAAGCCATTTGCAAAACTCTCAAAGAATCACCTGCACTTATTGTTGCAAACGCTCCAGAGGACATTTATGCCTCAACACCACTTGATTCGGATGGACGTCCTGACCGTCATTACGAGAAAAAGTGGCCTGCTGAACAATTGCTTTTGCTTCCAGAATCAAAATGGCCAACAGAAAAAGGGCCGCTTCAGACTTGGGCTGAAAAGCGCGTGCTTATGCATTTAGAGGTAAGCCTTGAATCGATGCGTGTTGAATGGGAAAAACATGATCGAAAAGCAGGAGATTGGAATGATGATGTCGATATCGAACGCTGTTCCCGGATGGCGGTTAATGGCATCAACATGCACATTGATGAAGTGGAGGCCTGTTTCAGTACAATTGATGAGGAAGAACTTGAACAGTGGAGATCCGGTTTTCGACATCACTGGCCTGCACCAGATGGACGTGGCTATGCGCTCGAAGCACATCCAATCGCTCAATCCGGTGCAATCAAATGGATTGAAGCTTGGGAAATTGCACGACCATGGTTCGTTGACCCTGATGCAAAACCATTCATGATGAACGCAGTTCATCCAGAGCACTGGTTTCAAGGTGAATATGATCTTGTTTATCGATGGGGTCATCAACTCAAAATTGTGGATATTAAAGCCTCACTTGGTAATTCAGATCGTTCTGGAGATTATGTTGAACAAATGCGAATGTATGCATACTTGTGGTGGAGTACACATGAGAACGAACGAGTTGATGAACTCGAAATCTGGTACCTTGCAGCAGATTCGAAGAAACAAATTGAAGTTCCAAGCGATGATGAACTCAAAAATCTAGGCGATGAACTTCAAAGATTATGGTCAGAATTACGTGAAGAAACCCCATCTATCGAGCAATGCCCTCCAAACCCTGCTCCAATGCGACCGTTTGGACCTGGTGGCGTTGCATCGGACGAAGTACCAGAAAAAACACGATGCCAAGGTTGTGATTGGTCTCATGTATGTCCAAGTGGTGAATGGAGTGGCGAACATCCAAACGGAGGTTCGTTCCAATTACCCGGACTTTCAACCGAAACGATGACCACATCACTCAACGAAATCAAGAAGCGTCACACCGTTACTGGTCGTGTCCATTCCATTAGCAATGAGCACAGTGCCAAAAGGATAACCATCGAAGAAGGGAATTCAACCTTCGCAAGTATCCAAATAAAAGCTTCAGACTACAAGGATGGTGGGCCTACAGTCCCTGATGACCTCAAGAAGGGAGAGTTGGTTTGTGTTCAAAATGCCTTTTTCCAAATCGATTACAAGGGCGCACTTGTCTTCAAAATCGATCCATTTTCACGTATTGTTCGTTTGAAGGATGGTGATGAAAAAACCTCGCTCCACACCCCTCGGGCACGTTGGGATGTAACAGGCACTGTTGTCTATAGAACGATGAAAAGAGGAACAAACGCTCGAGGAACATGGTGCAGGAAGGGGCTGATGATTATGGATGAAAACGGGGCGCTCAAAATAGAAGGCTGGCAAGCAGATTGGGGGCCACAATACGATATGCTCGAACCAGGCGATAAAGTCGTCATAACCAACATCGGTATCGATGGATGGGCCGCTCTCGAACGTGGTGAGATGTATCGTGTTTCACGCCTCTACATTCTTCAGGACTAACCGCCAGATGAAACAGTCGTAACAAGAAGTTTGACATCAGCATGCAGTACTGTGCTGTGGGGAAGAATTCGATCATCAAAACTTACTACCACTGTTGAAGGGAGTATGTTTGCAGTTTCCAGTGCTTGGCGGATAGTCGTGCCCGCCTCAACTTCAATGCTGCAGTTGTGATCTCGTCCATGAAATGCTACGTGCATGAAGTAGCCTGTGAGGCATCACGCTTATGACGGTGGCGCACAGGCAGCAACTAAGCCGAGATCGCATAGCCCGGTATTGCGGTGGATTCGAAATCCACTGTCCCTTGGACGCGGGGGTTCAAATCCCTCTCTCGGCGCCTAAATGTAGAACGCATCTGGTTCTTCCATCAATTCTCGAACGTGATCTGTACTCGCATTTGGAGCCAATTCATTCAGTTTCGAAATCAAGGATGATGTCGCATCTTCAGGCATTTGAAGATTCAGATTCCATCCTTTATTGATGAATTCTAAAAGCCGAATTGATGCATGCACATCTCCACTAGCACCAACTGTTGTTGCCATTGCACATACTGAATTTATTCCAAATAATGGAGCTAATGATGCCATGAGTGCAGACATACCAATCGCTCCACCTGATGGCTGATCTCGACGCACATCAATTCCGCGTTCTTCTAAATCTACTCGATGAGATGAGGACGTTGCCACAACGAATGCTTCTTTCATCTCAGGAGCCGACATTAATCCAGCAAGGACAATAATTTCATTGATGTTGTTGTTTGAAAGATGCTGAAGTAATTCTGTTGTAAAATCATACTGCTGATGAGATTCACTTGGTTGACCGCGACCGGTGATTGTCAAGACAGTTTTTCCATTTCCTCCTTCGATTCGATGTGCAATAAGGTGTGGAGGTGCAAGCAATCCATCCTCATCCAGACGTGCAAGAGGTGTAAGTCCTGGATGAAGAAATCGTGCTTCAAGCGTTCCTTGATTTGCTTCATTCAACAATTCGATTGCATTTTTGCCAACATCACCAACACCAGGGAGGGCAAATAGAACAAGGTCGACTCCTTTGAGAGACTTTTCATCCAAAACGTCGACGAGGAGTGTCATGAATTGCTTACGCTTGATTGAAGGGGTATAATGTTTGACAACAAAAGAACCTGTAGAAGTTCATTCTTCTTCTTCTTGTTGTGAACCAATTCGCATTTCTTCAACCGAAGGTAGCGTCGGAATTGTCTGTGCCCAATCCGGTGATTCAACATTATTGAGTTGCCGACGTACGTTCGCTCTGTGATCCTCTGGCGACCACTTCAAAGGTGCAGCAGCTTGAGCCTTCCCCCCACATTGAGGGCAGGTCGTTTCCAAACACCAAGCCCCACAATCAACACATTGTTGGAGCAGTTGACGAGGCACGTATCTCACTCCCGATAAGAATCAGCGGTCCCGCCTACAGCCTCGATCACCGAAACAACTGCTTCAATCGAAGATGTCCACGTTTCCTCTGCTGTTTTGAAATCTGGTGCTCGCAGTTCTATCCTGTAGTCTGGAGCACCGTCGTAATAGCAATGAACTTCAATTTCTTCTTCTGGAGAAGATATCTTTTCTGCAGCGATGAGAGCATCTCGAATGGTCTCAACACCGTTACTGGTTTCAACTTTCAAGGTCAAAATTCCCCGAATTTCAACGAACGGTGGAATGATGTTTTCGACAGACAGGTCAATGAACGGCTGAATCCAGTCACCTTCAAAACCTGCGTCAACAATCGAATCTTCATGCATTGCTGCTTCTTCAAAAGCTCCGTAAAGTGTTTCAAAGACTTGCGTCAATTCAAGTTGCAGTTCGTTTGCAAAATCGGGTTCCCACTTCTGTGATTCAGAGAGGACCTTGAACAACTGAAGTGCACGTTGCTCGTTCTTCCATTGTTGGAGACGATCCCTACGGCGCTCTTCAGAGACTGACTTTAATGACAATTTGATTGAGCTTCCATCTCTTCGACTTGGCATGACTTTGCATACCAATCGCTGTCCTTCGCGAACAAAACGTCGGATGTTCTTGATCCAACCACTCGCAATTTCTCCGATGAAAATGAATCCATCAACACCTTCGTATTCATCGAGGGATACGTCAGCACCATTTTGCTTTACGCTATGAACGGTTACAATCACAAGTTCGCCCTCTTCAGGGTAGATGAGGTCTGTTTTGGACATGGAGGCTCAGCCTCCTCATCCCAACGTTTCGAGTACAGTGCAGCCGACGAGATCTGCTTTTCCGCCGGATGGGTTTGTGAGTGTTGCACCACAAACGCTGCATGAAATGACGGTGGTTGCACGAGAGAAAATCACGGTTTCATTACCGCAATCTTTGCATGAAACTTTCAAAAATTGACCTACCATTTTCTCACCTCATCGATCTACGAGCTCGAATTTCTTGGCTCGCTTGCAGGGTGCATAATGAGCCTTACCTGTTTCAGTACATCGGTATAGAATGTTTACGCGCTTAGTTGGCTTCTCACGGCCATCTGGCTTCGGACGTGGGAAACCGCGATATCCACGCATAACTTTGCGGAAACGTCGCTGACCCCATCGAAGTTCAGAAGCACGCTTCTTCTTGACGCGTTCAACGGTATGCAACGTGTGCTTACCTGCTGAAGGGCTGTAACGCATAATTTGACGTGGCATTTTGACCATAGTCATCACCTGAACAAGTTGGCGACCATCGACGGGTATTTATTGCTGTCGTCGCATGATATGAGCGAAAAGAGTCAAAGAAATCGCATATTTGCAGCCATGTTGATAAGTCGAGTGCAATGAAACTCCTTCATGGAATCCGAGCTCAAGGTTGCTCTCTTGCTTTGGGCGCCTCTGGGTTTTGTCTTTTTGTCACTTGGCCTTCAATTCAGAAAGGACATGTCTTCCCAAAAAATCGGCAAAATACTGGGCCTTGTCGGCCTCATCGGTTTCGGTCTATCTTTTCTTACAGTTCCATCGTCACCCTCTGCGGCATCCAGTGCGATGTTCGTAAGCATCTCCCCATCTGTCATTTTGATGCTCGGGGGACTCTATCTTGCACTGTTCTCAGGGAACGTCCCAGTTCGCAGATTCAAACCAGCCTTCCGTCCTGTTGGATTGTTGATGTTTCTCATGGGATTCGCCCTCCTCGAATCAATACATTGGCATGATAACAGCTTGATACCTTCTGCAATGTGGGATGGAGAAATAAACCGATTTTGGATGATTTTTCGACCCACTTTCTTGCTGGCCTTGAGCAGTTTTCTTCTTGCTGGTGGCTATTTTGTCAATCTTGTTGGTCAACGAATCAGCCAAACTTCACGAATTTTGTACGTCACTGGGGCAATTTCGTTGTTGTTATTGATCACCAGTATCTTGTTCGACGGTTCGAATACAACATCGGATGAATTTCACAACTCAGTCTTGCTAAGTGTAAGCGATATACTTGGATTTCTTTCAGGAATTGGACTAACGGTTCTTCTTTTCGGCCTCACCATTTGGCAATATGAACGAAAAAGGCCTGCTTTGAATCAGTTACCTCCACCAACGCAAAGCCAACTTGAGCAGGCTGCGAGCATTATTCGAGAGAATATTGGAGGTGATGATGATGAATAATCGTGTAGGAATCAAGCAATTGATCATTGCTGGGTTGATTTTTTTGCTGCCTACGATAGTCGTCACCGCAATTATTGGTAATTCAGATTACGATACAGAGCGAGGATTGACCCGGTTCCTCAACGCTTTCCTGACTTCGTATACGATTTGTTCTGCATTTTTCGTTGTCAACATGTTTCAATATTCAAAAAGCCGAGAAGAACCTACTGCACCATGGATGTCGATGGTCTATGCTGCAATTCTCGGCATCTTTGTTACCTTTCTACTTACAAGCCAGGGGGGCTTCCTTATGGAAGAAAATGGATCTCAACGTGCTCAAATTTTGTACAATATCATTCATTTCATCGTCACGAGTGTTGCAATCACGATAGCTATTTCCATCATGATACTGCTTTCATTTGTAAATTTAGAATCGAAAAAGAACGATTTGTGAACGTTTTGGAGGTTTTTCGCCATCGTTGACTTCATAAGGAGGAGGTAGGTGGCGAAGACATCGAGGTGAGCATTTGTCAAAGGGTACACCATCCATGGGTCGTCGACAAAAGACAACACACATCCGCTGCAGACGCTGTGGTCGTAATGCATATCACAAGCAAAAGGGCGTTTGTGCCTCTTGTGGATACGGTAAGACTGCACGAATGCGCACCTACAGCTGGAACAAGAAATCCCACCGACCCAAGGCTTGAGCCATATCAAGGGGAAGGAATACAAAGGCGGCGCGACTGTCCGCAACAAAGGGACTCATATGTGCGGCATCATCGGTATCGTCGGAAGGATTGATTCAAACGTGAATCAAGCGCTCTATGATGGCCTTACTGTTCTTCAACACCGTGGTCAAGATGCAGCAGGCATCATGACAGAGAAAAATGAAAAATTTAACCTCCGCAAAGGAAATGGTTTGGTTTCAGACGTTTTCTACAAGCGACACATGCAGAAGTTGCTTGGCCACATCGGAATCGGTCACGTTCGATATCCTACAGCAGGCTCCTCTTCGACGGCAGAAGCCCAACCGTTCTATGTCAATTCTCCTTACGGTCTTGCCCTAGCACACAATGGGAATTTAACCAACAATTCGGAGATCGCCCAGGAATTGATTGTCAAACATCGACGCCACGTGAACACGACGAGCGATTCTGAGGTTCTTCTGAATCATCTTGCCGTTCAACTCGATGTTTCTGGCAATCAAATGAGCATTGATGGTGAACCATTCCTTGATGTCGACAATTTCTTTGATGCTGTCAAGACGGTCAATAAAACCGTAACTGGGGGATATGCTTGTGTAGGCCTTGTCAATGGGTATGGACTCTTCGCATTCCGCGACCCTCATGGCATTCGACCACTAATCTATGGCAAGCGAGAATACGATGGAGGAACTGAATGGGTTGTTGCAAGTGAATCTGTTGCAATTACAGCTCTCGGATTTGAGATTGTAGCAGATGTTCAACCAGGTGAAGCGATTTTCATCTCATCATCAGGCCACCTATTTTCAAAGCAGTGCGCAGAAAAGAAAGCATTCACACCATGCATTTTCGAGCATGTTTACTTCGCTCGTCCAGACTCCACCATC
Source organism: Thermoplasmatota archaeon (assembly GCA_036019775.1). Taxonomy (GTDB): domain Archaea; phylum Thermoplasmatota; class Poseidoniia; order Poseidoniales; family Poseidoniaceae; genus MGIIa-L2. Next base: position 17,410 of record JAYXXD010000004.1, on the reverse strand, counting down.
GATGGAATATCCGTTTATCAAGCTCGACTGAACCAAGGTCGAAGGCTCGCTGAACGTGTCCTCGAGGAATGGCCTGATCATGACATTGATGCTGTCATTCCTGTTCCTGATTCTGGACGAATCTCAGCCATTCAAATGGCAAACACACTCAACGTTCCTTATCGTGAAGGATTTGTCAAGAATCGCTATGTTGGACGTACGTTCATCATGCCCGGCCAAGAGATGCGAATGAAGTCTGTGCGTCGAAAACTTAACGCGATTCCAAGAGAATTTGAGGGTAAAAACGTCCTCTTAGTTGATGACTCAATCGTTCGTGGAACAACGAGCGCCCAGATTATCGAAATGGCAAGAGAAGTAGGTGCAAAGAAGGTGTACTTCGCTTCTGCGGCACCACCGGTTCGCCATCCAAATGTCTACGGAATCGATATGCCTGCAGTCGACGAATTCATTGCAAATGGAAAATCAATCGATGAAATCAACACAACTATCGGTTCAGACAAACTTTTCTATCAACGTCTTGATGATTTGGAAGAAGTGACTCGCCACAAGGAGACCAACATCGATGGTTTCGACAGTTCTTGCTTTAATGGCAACTATGTTACAGGTGATATCGATCAGGCATATCTTGACAGGTTGCAAGCAGAACGCAATGATGCATCAAAGCAAGAGAAGCTTGCTGAAGATGAGCAAGGAATTGATTTGCACAATGATGAGGCTTAAATCGTTAAATTCTTGTTCATCAATGATTCAATCCCATTTCATCCAAGTATGATTTGAATGAGCTGTTCGATACCACCAAGAACCGCTACCCTGAGGCCACTCAACCCACTCATAGCCATCATCGTTTACGGATCCGACTAAGTCAATAGGCGGTTGAATAGAATCTTGAGTAAGTATCTCTTGACTTGGCCCACTCTGCTCACTCATTGCCAATTTTTCTTGAAGTAATTTTGTACGATCTTCAGAATCGATTGAACCTGCCAAACCAAAGTAAGCATCATTGTGAGCAATTTGATACAACTCACGTGGAGAGGAGGCAAGTAAATCCTCAATCAACGTGAAAAGTTTCTCTCGCGTTTGTTTTTTGATCTCATTGTTCGTATATCTTCCAGTTAGATCGCCTTTCAATTGATTCAGCTCATCTGCAAGTTCTTGTGGATTATCGTAGTAAGCTTGGACGATGGATTGCAAATACGTTAATTCATTTCGCTCTTCCTTGGTCAATTTTGAATTCTTACGCAAAACTTGCACCCATCTGAAAGCATCTGGAAGCAATGCTGCTGCTGCATTGGTTTGAAGCAACGTAAACAAAGCAAGCAGAATCGCACTAATTCCAAGCGTTGTTGTCACTGTATCACCTTCTCCAGAGAAGAAGGACTCAAACGCTGAAGTTGCTTCTTCGTCTTCTTCAGTCTCTTGAGTTGGTTCAATAACACAACCATTGACATCGACCGTACTCCCTTCGGGGGTGTTAGGGCATGTATCATCAAAATCTGAAACTCCATCACCATCCGAATCAAGCGACATCAGTTGAGCCTCACTGCAACCATCTTCAGAAACGGATTGTTCTAATTCAGTTTCAGGACACTCGTCAACGGAATCGAGGATTCCATCACCATCCGTGTCATCTAGGCATCCATCACCATTGAGATCGAGCTCGGTTGCATCCACGTCAGGACATTGGTCGTATACGTCTTCGACTCCATCGCCATCCGAATCAGTTTCGACGAGACATCCATTCTCATCGACGACATCCGTCGCTGAACTGTTGGGACAATCATCCATCGTGTCATCAACACCATCCCTATCAGCATCTGCTGATCGGTTTCCATCATTCGGGAATGCATCGCTGTTGTCTCCAACGCCATCACCATCCGAATCTTGGCTTTCACTGGGATCCAAAGGATACAAATCCCAACTGTTTGGTACGCCATCGTTGTCATCGTCTCCGTTCCAAAGCATCATTGTGAAGTTTGCATAAAAATCAGTTCGATGATTCTCTATTTTGGTTGGACACGAAGCCTGTTGTTCTGCATCCCAATACTGTTGTTCTCCGATGCAGCCATGTGGCATCCCGGTCACATGCACCGTGAAGTACACGTAAGGTTCCATATCACTGATATATTCGCCTGAAAAGAAAGATCCTGGTAGGATTTGCATTAGCTGAAAGGCCTCGAGGTTGATGATTTGAATATCACCACCAGAGAGTCCATACGGCAGGCCACCCGTGTTTGGTAGAATATCAGGTGTTGATTCTATCTCCACCATTGTGAAACCTTCTGAAGTGATGGCTTCCACGGTTAATGTGAGGTTGTTTGCATAGATGTTCGATGGATAGATTCTCATGTCTTCCGAAGATGATGTAATGTTTACCTTACTCGCCTCAGAATTATCTGGGATTTGGTTCCCATCCAAATCTTCCCATTCAAGCATGTTCATTGGAAAAGCATCTGAATTGTCACCAATACCGTCTCCATCTGAATCTGTAGTTTCGTTTGCATCGTTGGGGAAGGCATCTGAATTGTCACCTACACCATCGCCATCGGAATCCGTGGTCTCGGAGGTATCGTTGGGGAAGGCATCTGAATTGTCACCAACACCATCACCATCACTATCCATCCATTCGTTGGCGTCGCTCGGGAAGGCATCACCGCTGTTGCTGTAACCATCGCCATCATCATCAGGACAGCCAATTACATCTTGCGTTGAATTTCCTGCAACTTCTTGACAATCGTCGTTTGCATTGGAAATACCATCACCATCCAAATCATTCTGATCAATGAATTCGAACGTTGATGACAGTTGGTGCTCGATTCCCTGATGGTCGATGAGTGAGACTGTGACAGTCCCAGCACTAGCAACTGCGGGTGTTGTTAGTCGAATCGTCGAATCATCAATAACGTCGCCTGTTACCGAACCAAATTGACCAAATTTCACTGTAACCTCATTTGTGACACTCACACCGGTGGGTTTTGTAGCATATCGAAGGACACCATTTGTTTCATCGCTGTAGGCGACATGTATAGTACCTCCATCATCGATGATGATTGAATTTGATTCGCCTGTACCATCTCCTATACTACCCGGGACACTCTCGATGGTGCTGACTTGCCAGCTAGGCGATGAGGGGTTGAGTGTGGCATACTTAAATTTCCAACCGCTCCACGAACGGTAAACAATGTGCGGATCACCCGCCGCATCGATGGCAATTGAAGGATCTCGACCAGTATCTCCTGATGAATCAACAACAGTGGTTGTCCATGCTCCATTTGGCACGCCCACTGAATAACGCAAATCCTCATAGTCTTCATGACTATCAAAATGGGCGATGTGGAATCGACCTTGATGATCTATGGCCAAGGATGTGTCTGAACCAGGATAGCCGGTGCTGAATCCACCAGAATCAGGAGTATAGTCGGCCCATGAACCACTCTTGTTGGTTGCAAATTTCAACTTTGATTGGCTGCGGTCAAGGTACGAGATGTATGCCTTATCATTTCCATCAATCAGTAGTGCTGAATCACATCCCTTGTTGCTACCTGAATCAATCGAATTGGTCGTCCATCCTGTCCCGTCAAACGATGCGAGTTTGAGTCCATTGCCGCAGTGCATACCACTTGCAGTAAAGGAAATGTGAGGATGATTGTTTGAATCAAGGGCAATTCCTACCGGACCGACCTTTGCACTGGAAGAGATTTGCGTTGAATTCCAGGTTGTTCCATCATACCGCATGTACACCACTTTGTTTGTGTTCGTCGAATAAGCAACATGGAGTTCATCGTTTTCATCTATGGCCATGTCAGTTCCCCAACAATAACTCCCTTCGCAATTCTTGATACCCGAAGGTGTCCAAGACGTACCATCATAGACACTGTGCGTGAAAGCGTAGCCATCACCACTTGCGTGAACGATATGCACATGCCCATTCGAATCAATCGCAATCGCATTTTCATGTCCAGCTTCATTACCAAAATCTGCAGTGGTCTTCGTCCACTGATGATTGATGCCATCGTAGGTTACATTTGTGTCATCGAGATCTGAAAAACCACTCCCTGTGATGGTTATTTCCTCACCACCAGTGATCCAACCAGAATTGGATGAAATTGAAGTCTGAAGAGGAGGGGATTGTTGGATAGACTCACTCAGTTCTTCCAATTGAGTAGAATTATTCACAAGTGGAGCCATGGCCATGCAGAGGAAGACAATGGTCACGAGCCAAACCCGCATACACCAACCTAGGCTGCATCATAAAATATTCTTTTGTAACACCTGCGTAACAACAGTTTGAACAATTAACAAATGAGCCTATAACTAACGGTCACATCTGAGAAACATGGTCGCAACCCTACCTTTGATTACTGCCCTTCATCAAAAGTCAAGCGTCACGGCTATTGCTTTACATCCAACTTCCGGAAACTTATTGATCGGGAACAGCGAAGGTTTGGTTCAATGCATCGACCTAGATAGTGATGGAAACAAAGTGATAGCAAAGATCCATGTGAATTCAAAGATAATCGATGTCGCTTGGAGCACAAACAAGATTGTCATTCTCGATGAGACAAACGGTTTGCACGTCTATTCAACCGATGCTGAAGAGATCTGGACATCGGAGTTCGATGCTGGTGGGGCTCAACTTATTGTTGGTAAGCAAATCCTTGCACTCGATGGAATCGGAACTTTACGCCAGTTCACTTTGGATGGACAGGAATACCCAACTGCTCAACGAGATGTTCGTTCATTTGCAACGATTCATGACGCTGTACTAGTGATTCTAGAAAATCAATCAGTTGTAAGGACTGATGACCAACTGAACATTGTCCATCAAAGAGTACAACGAGGTGAAATTGGGGAAGACATCGTTGCAGCAGGATTGAGTCAAAGTGAAAACTGGTTTGTTGCAAGAGAAGGACATGCCCTTGTTCCTGGAGAAGAGGAAGCGCTTGAACTTGAAATCTATTCGAACGATCAGCTCATTCATCGAAAGGAATTGAAGGGAAGAGTGAAAGCATCAGTTTCTGATAGTTCCAGCCACTATCTGGGCCTCGATAATGGAGAGGTGTTGAGCTTAAATGGTCAAGAACTTATCCAACTAAATTCATTTGATTATCCGATACAATGCTTGAGTCTTTACCAAACAACAGTCATCGTCGGAACTTGGTTTTACGTCTATGGAATCGATGCTGAAACGAATGAAATTCTTTGGCAAATTGAACACAAGGGTATGGTTGAAGGAATTGAGGTTGATGGAAAAGGACGACTTGTCTTCTTTGGTGAAGATCAAAACGATTGGACTGGAGCAGAACCTGTTGGATTTTGCGATTTGAACCAAACGCGGATTGAAGTTGATCCATCCTTCCTTCAAGGTTGGTTTGAAGAGGAAACCATCGAAGTTGAAACCAATCCTGAAATTGTCTATAGAAACGTAGACGACTTTACGAATTTGCTATCGAAAGAGGAACAAGAATCGCTCAAACAGGATCGGCAAGAGCATGAAATTGGCCTTGATTCACTCGCAGATGCAATGAATGAAGAGGTATCGGTTGAATCAACCCCTGAAGTCGATGATGATCTGGAACAACTGCTCCAGTTTCTACACGAAGATGCTGATGAAATTGTTCTTCCAAAAGCATACGCTGGAGAAAATCATTCGCACCAGTTGCTCGATGCAGAAGCTGCAATCGTCACACTGGATGGGTCTAAGTCATCTGATCCACAAAACCGAATTGAGTCATGGTCATGGCTGGATTCAACTGGGCGTGAAATTTCAACTGAGCCCAAGGTACGTGTCAAACTCTCGCCGGGAAATCATCAATTTGAATTGAGGGTGTTCGATTCCGAAGGTGGTATGACCTCCGATTCCATTCAGATTACGATTGAATCCTCAGACTCATGAAGGAGAAGGAACTCGGCGTTGTATGGGCGTGTTGGCACCACTGATTGAGAACTTTCTCGTTGGCCCATTGCAAATGCGATGTTCCGTCGTTACGGATTGTGCAACTGGAGATACTGTAATCATTGATGGAGGTGATGAGCCTCAACGACTCATCGACTGGATTGAATCCTGTGGCGGAACAGGTCCACATTGGTCAACACATACTGAGGAGGAAACCAAAGCCATCAAGCGGAAAGTGGTTGCTTTACTCAATACACATGCACACTTTGATCATTCTGGACATATTCCAACATTGAAAGATCATTTTGATGTTGAGTGGTACTTGCATCCAGACGATACGTTCTTGCAAACTCTAGCCAAGAAAGCTGCTGTTCGATATGGAATTGCACTACCAGAACCAGCAATCGCAGACCATGATATTGAAGATGAACAAGTGCTTTCTCTTGGATCACTCGAATTTGAAATTCTTCACACACCTGGGCACACACTCGGCGGATGTTGTTTGCGATTACTCGTTGAGGAAAACCCAGACCACCTCTTTGTCGGAGATACCCTATTTGCAGGTTCTGTCGGTCGTACGGATTTGGAAAATACAGGGGGTGACTTCAATGTGCTATCAAACAGCATTCGAACAAAACTCTGGCCACTTGATCCAACCACAATTGTGCATCCAGGCCATGGTCCGCTCACAACGATTGGTCACGAAAAGGCAACAAATCCATTTGTGGGAGATGGTGCTGGCGAATCTGGAGTCTACACCTTCGGAAAATATGCTTAGCCGAGCATGTTTGAAAGTGCATCCTGGAAGACTGGTAACGCCTCTTCCCAAGTTGCTACAATACCGTAGTCTGCATGCTGGAAGATAGGAGCATCAGCATCTTTGTTGATTGCAACGATGTACTTTGAAGAGCGCATACCTGCAAGATGTTGGATGGCTCCTGAAATTCCCACAGCGATGTAGAGGTTTGGATTTACGGTCTTACCAGTCTGTCCAACTTGCATTGAATGAGGAATTTCTTCCCAGGTGTCAACCGCTGCTCGCGATGCCCCCACTGCAGCTCCAATCGTATCAGCAACGGCTTCGAGATGCGAAAAGTTTGCAGGAGAACCCATTCCACGTCCTCCAGAGATAATGATATTTGCTTCAGAGACATCCAATCGAGCGCTTGCTCGTTCCATGATTTCTTGAACAGCCGTCTTGACATCGCCTGATGCATCGACAACAGAGACTTCATTTGAAGACCCTGAACCAACTGCAGAAAACACATTGGCGCGGACTGAAACGACAACATCTCCGTTAACAGTCACTGTTTGATTTGCTTTACCCGAGTAAATTGGCGAGGTAAGGTTGTTGCCATCGATTGAAACAACGTCTTGAACAACGGAAATACCTCTTCGAGCAGCAAGTCGAGATGCAACATCCTTGCTGCGTGCTGTAGCAAGACAGAAAATTGTACCACTGGGAATTGCACTGTCGAGTGCGCTTGCCCAGCCACTGCTATCGTGACCACCAAACACCTCGGATTTAACGGCGATAACCTTGGCAACGCCATCATAGGATGAAACGGCATCGGCAGAGGATGCATCGACACATGGTACAACAACCGTAACTTCGCCTCCCATGGCTTTTGCAGCGGTTATGAGTTCAGCAGTTGAAGCATTGATCGCTCCTTTTGTTAATTCAGCAATTACAATCTTGTTTGACATTTTTTCACCTCAAATTACGTTGGCTTCATCACGAAGTAGTTGAACAACTTGAGAAGCGCTTGAACCGCCCTCAAACGTCTTTCCAGCTGGCTTGGCAGCTGGCATGGAATGATTTGCAATAATGACATTTGAAGCAGGAGCAGTAGCAGACATGACCTCAACCTGCGCTCTTTTCGCCATCATGATTCCTTTGACGTTGGCCTTTCGTGGCTTGAATTCTCCCTTATCACAAGAAATCACGGCTGGCAAGGGTACACTGACCTTAGCGACTCCTGACTCAACCGGCATCGAAACGGTAACACCACTGCCAAAATCAGCACCAATGACATTCGATGCATTTGACCATCCAAGACGCTCTGCAAGACCAGGTCCTGTTGACCCAGCCCCAGTATCAGCCGCAGATTTACCACAGTAAACCACTGAGGCGCCTAGAGTTTCGATGGATTCCTTGAGAATGGACTGAAGAGCATTCGAATCAAGATCTTTCCAAGCATCATCCCAGACTCGAACGATGTTGTCAACACCCATCGCTTTCGCATCTTTGAGAATCTTCTCCGTTCCTGCTGCACCAACTGTGAGTGCAGTTACGCTTCCACCAGTCGCTTCCTTGTGTCGCAACGCTGTTTCGATTGCAAAACTATCGTATGGACTCATCTCCATCTTAACTGTTGAAAGGTCAACTCGACCCCCCTGAACAGAAATTTTTGCATTTGTATCTGGAACCTGCTTGACCAACACGACAATTGTAGACATCTCTATCGCTCCTGCGAATGAGATTCGATTCATGAAGATTGGCTTTGAGCCCCTTTGAATTCTGATACGGAATCATGAGCAATCAGAATCTTTACAGACCGTCCATGAATAGGCCATACTCCATGTCAGAAGAACGTCACATACCGGGGCCTCCTAGCGAACTTGCAGACACATTGAACCATTGGAGAGAACTGTTCCAGAGGAAGCATTCAGAAGATTTTGAAGCATTGAAAGGATTGGACGGAATGGAAGAACCGATCTTTTCTTTCCTCGTTGATTATGCGGATATCGATCAAGATGACCTCTTGAGCCTAAGATTTAACGAATTTCCAGAAAAGACCCTCGAGCAAGCCAACGAAGTCCTACGGTCAATGTGTTCAGAGCATACCGACGTTCGATGCGTCTTGAGGCCGATTCTTTTCCCAGATGAAAAATTGAAGACCGTTTCTAGCTTGAGAATGCGAAATCGCGGCGAATTGGTAAGTCTAATCGTGAAGATTCAGGATGTTGGGCCTCGACTCGGCTACCTCAAAAAGGCCCTCTATACCTGCAAAGCCTGCGGAAATAGAGAGGAAATTTCGCAACGTGTTGCTCGAGAACGAAAGCGACCAACAGGACCATGTCGAGTTTGTCTGGAAGACGCACAACAAGCCTTGGGGGAGGACATATCGTACAGCCTCTACAGACGTCTTGAAGCACTCTTACAATTGACTGCTGAAGGTTCATTTTACCAAGACATTCAGTATCTCAATGTTCATGATGCAATCGAACCGGATAAACAGCCCATTCAAATTCTCGTTGATGACGAATATGTCGACCGGCATAAGCCTGGTGAAACGATTCGAATCAACGGTGTGGTTTACATCGACCCAATTCCTGATCGAAACTTTGTGAAAGACACGAGGCGTATCTTACAAGTTCGGGCATTAAGCATCGAAGAAGTCTCATGATGTGATCTGAAGCATTCGTTCATAAGCCTCTGGATTTGCTTCAAAATGTTGAGCGATTGAAGACAAACCTTCTGCAATGCCTGATGCAACACCCATCTTCGCATCGAAAGGGTGCAAGGTTCCATCCATGACCGCAGTTTTGAACGATTCCAAATCATTCCAAGTACTCGGTTCACCGAATTTTGGGTTTGGAATCACTTGAATCTGTCCAAATTCAGGAAATACAACATGTTCTGCAAGTTCGTAGACTGGGGAATGCTCATCTTCTGGGTCAAGATATGCTTTCTTCATTTTCTTTTGCACTTGTTCTAACGTGTCATGAAGAAGAAGTGCTCCATTGGGATCGGATTTACTCATTTTATGGTCAAATGAATCCATTCGTACTCCAGATGCTTTCAGCGAAGAAAGAATGGGTGTGTGAAGACAAGTCGCTTTTTTCCAATTCCACTTGGAGGCCATATCTCGCATGAACATGTGGGCTTTTCGTTGGTCCATGCCACCGATTGCTACGTCAATATCAAGTTCAAAAATATCGGCTGCTTGCATAGCAGGATAGTAAAACTTTGACAAATCATGATCGGATGAGGATTCGTCTCGACCCATTATGGTGAATGTTTTGCGAACCATAGGTAGCGTAGCACCTTTCGAACAACGCAGAACGCGGGCCCAATAATCACCAGAATCCATCAGTTGACTTGCCCAGTAAAATCGGAGTTGTCCAGGTCCATCGCCTTCTTCAGGATGGTCGAGAAGGGCACGGAAAGTCTCTTCCATGTACACTGCCGTTTGTTGAATATCTTCCATATTGCCTCCAAACTTGTCGTTGACCCAAGCGTGCCAATCGGCGAGGAAAATGAGTACGTTAGCATCTGCTTCAAGCATCCTTTTGAGCTGAAGAGAGAGAACTTTCCAGCCAATGTGTGCTTTTCCACTCGGTTCAAATCCAACATAGCAACGTAGAATTCCATCCCCTGCCATAGAAGTTTTTTCAGCAAGACAATCGACGAGATGCTCGATTCCAACACTTTCTTCGACATCACCTATCATGAGGTACAATCGTTTTCGATCTTCAGCTGAAAGTTGTTTGATTCGCTCATACCGCTCCTCATAAGGCTCGAGAAGGGTATCCAAATCCATCCAAACACCTCAAACAAGTTCGCTTAGTTTCTTGACTCGACCTTCGGATGGGGGTTCACCACGTTCAATCATCTCTTCCAATTCAGAAATCATGGCCTCTGCCTTGTCGATTGTTTCTTGAGTTACAGTAGTACTCATTTCGATCGATTTACGAATCATTCTAATTGCTGATTTTGCTTTCGAGAATTTTTTGGCATCTTCTTTCGCTTTATCGCCGCGTTGCTTTGCTGAATAACCTGTTGCTTCATCGAGGAATGCTGACCAGCGACGACGACTTTCCATAGCCTGTTCTCGACCACCATCAGCTGAAAGGAAAGCTTCCAAATCATCGCCTTTGAGTTGTGTCACGTCAACTTCCAACTTTCCATTGTCCATGTAGAACCCACGAATGTTTGAGAGAAGGCCGAAGGACGCTTGGAAATGTCCTTCCGCATTCGCCTGAACATTTTCAAAATGCTGTGCCGCTAACTTTGCCAAACCTGCGTTTCCACCGATTGTTTTCTCGATACCTCGTTTTACTGCGAATCGCTCCATGATGGCCCATCGGTACGAGCCTCATAAGGCTCGCGAACAAGAAGCCAGCCAAAGAGAGGGGTTTTTCTGTTCAACGATGTGGGCCAATCATGCGCACAAGGGCGTTCCTGATGTTACTCATTCTCATTGCTGCGCCGCTAGCAAGCGCAACAGAAGTAGGATTCAATCGAGAGAATTCTTTGGCTGGGCAGGCACTGAACATACAAGCTGGTGAAGTTTCACCGAATGGATCACACGTTCTCGTCGTTGGAGATGATGGGTACATCCACATGATCGCGGCCTTAGCGCCTGGTGACAGAAGCCAAGATCGAACAATCGACAGTGGTCGTACTGCGAGATTCAATGACCTATCATGGCACCCGAACGGTGAAACAGCATTGATTGCAGGTGATTACGGTGCTGCTCTTCGATATTCATTCAATGATAACAGCATTGAAGCCGTTAACGGAGCAGGAATCGTAGGAACCCTAGAATTTACAGCTACCTCATGGAGAGCGGGCGGAGATCTTGCGTTCTTTGGAGCAAAAAACGGAGATGTTTACAGTTTCAATGAAGGAGAGGGCTTGACCAAATTAAACAACACACTCTCCTCTGAAATTACAGACCTTAGTTGCCATTTGGAACAAAACATCTGCATCTATTCAACACTAAACGATGGAATCGCAGTCATTGATCGAACTCGAGAAGTAACATGGCTCGACGGTAGCTCAAGCGACACGTGGGTTGCTGTCGAATGTTCAGATCCAGCCTTCTTCAAGTGTGCAGCATTCGCAAGCGGTCGAAAATATGTCTCGATAACTCTCGACATTCAAGATGCATCAAAATCAACAGCTGGTGAAGTCCAACAGTTGTTGGAAGGAACAAGTGAATTTATTGCTCTGAGCAGAGGATTTGATGGAACTTCTCTGGTTCATCATGCACCGATGGAATCTGTACGGTACCAACTCGATGCTGACAAAGGCTTGGTTTTCATGCATATAGAATCTGAAGCAATCACATCCTTTGATGCTGACATCTCAGGCCAACGTATTGCATTCATGTGGGAAATTGGCGAAGACCAGGGATGGATGATAACAAACGAAGGAGGAATCGTTGAAATTTATCCTGTTGAAACTTACGAAAGCCTAGGCATCATGGAAACAATAGTTTTTGCCGCAGTTGCTATCTCGGTGCCAGGAGTCATCATTGGTTTAATTTTCATGAACAGTCCCTATTTGCAGAGAAAATATAGGCAACTGCGTGGCTTTGAAAAGAAAGAATGAGAAGAAAGAACATTTGTTCTTAGGGCTAAGGTTCATCAATTGCGTTGCACCCCACAACATGAGGGAACGTAATGGAACCTTTCGAAGCCATCGATTTTTACGACATCGAATCCTTGCTCACTGAAGAAGAAATCATGATTCGCGATCTTGTCAGGGAGTGGGTCGACGAAGAAGTCATTCCAAAAATCGAACATGCATGTGAAAAGGGCGTTTTTCTTGATGAATGGCGAGTCGCATTAGGAGAGATGGGAGTCCTCGGCGCACCGCTAAAGGGCTACGGTTGCCCGGGTCTATCGTATGTTGCTTATGGATTGATTTGCCAAGAACTTGAGCGAGGCGATTCAGGACTTCGCTCCTTCGCCTCCGTACAAGGATCCCTAGCTATGTACCCGATTTGGGACTTTGGAAGCGAAGAACAAAAGAATCACTATCTTCCAAAGATGACGTCAGGTGAATGGATCGGATGCTTTGGTTTGACTGAACCTGATTATGGCTCAAACCCTGGCGATATGATTACCAAGGCCGAAGACAAAGGCGACCACTATTTGCTCAATGGTGCAAAAATGTGGATAACGAACGGAACCATTGCTGACGTAGCTATCGTATGGGCGAAACTCGATGGAGTTATTCGTGGGTTTATTGTCGAAAAGGGTGATGAAGGATTTAGTGCACCTGAAATGAAGGGTAAGCACTCGCTCAAGGCATCTGTTACATCTGAGCTCGTTTTCCAAGATTGTAAGATTCCCAAAGATCGTATTTTACCTGGTGTCAAGGGATTACGTGGACCTTTCTCATGCCTCAACAATGCACGGTATGGTATTTCATGGGGCGCACTTGGTGCAGCCATGGCATGTTTCCACAGTGCGAAGACATACGCCTTGAGCAGAATCCAATTCGACCATCCTATTGCATCGTACCAACTTGTTCAGAATAAACTAGCTTGGATGCTTCGTGAGATTACAAAGGGACAACTTCTCGCTTATCACTTAGGAAGAAAGAAGGATGATGGTACCTGGTTCAATGAACAAATTTCTCTTGCAAAGATGAACAATGTCGATATTGCTCTTGAAATTGCTCGAGTTTCGAGAGACATCCACGGTGCGAACGGAATCCTCGATGAGTACCCAGTCATGCGACACATGGCTAACCTTGAATCCGTCAAGACCTATGAAGGAACCCATGACATTCACAATCTCATTCTTGGTCGTTACATCACTGGAATACAGGCATTTACTCGACAGGCTTGAATTGCCAGTTCTTGAGTACTCTTGATTCGAGTCTTGAACAAATGAGCAAGTTCGTTTTGGGAACGAGAAAATCAGACGTTCGGAAGTAATCCTATCCGCGCCAATCCGCTCCAAACAGGATCAAGGAACCGTGGTAAGAAACGATGTCGCAAGTATACTGCAGCTGCTAAACTTAGTTTTTGGAACTTGTTCAATTTAACTCGTCGGGTAAATACATCACCTTGTTGCTTTTCGATTTCCTTCAAAATCTTATCATAAAAAGCGATCATGGCCGCTGGAGAATATCGGGTACGCCGCGGTAGAAGTGGAAGTAACTGTCGGGCTTCTTCGAGGTAAGTGCGTGCACGCTTAGCGTAGTGATGACAATATGGTTCCCAAGATGAATTCAAAACAACTTTTCCGCCTTGAAGGTCTTTCTCAGTCATACCATTGCGCTCAAGTTCATCCAACGGAAGATATACTCGATCACGTTCGATATCTTCACCAACGTCACGAAGAACGTTGGTGAGTTGCATGAAAATTCCCCATGATTCGGCAAACTTCCTGGCTCTTGGATCATCGTATCCGTAGATTTCAATGCACATGAGACCAACAACGGAAGCAACCCTGTAACAATAAACGTACAACTCTTCAAACGTTCGATATCTGTTACTGTAAAGGTCATCCTCCATTCCAGAGATTAGGTCATCAAAGACACCACGTGGAATGTTGTACCGTTCAATGGTATCCTTGAGTGCAAGAAAAACTGGGTCTGTACTGTAAACATCGTTGTAACAAGTGGAGAGTTTTTTCCTGAAGAAGAACAACTGATTGATTTTGTTCAAATAGACTTCATCCTCCAAAATTGTTGTCCGCTTTTGTAGTGATTCAAGTTGCAAACGATATTCTGCAGCTTCTTGGCTAAGTTCGATGGTTGAACCAGGGAACCGATCGGCCCAATCGCCATCTGCAATGTCATCAGCTCGGCGACAGAATGCATAGACTGCACACATTGCTAGTCGTTGTTCCTCTGGTAAATATTTGAATGAGTGATAGAAGTTTCCTGCCTCCCTCTTCGTCAATTCTTCACAATACCTGTAAGCAAGACGGTAGAGTTCAATTGGCGGTTGGTCAGACCAAATTGGTGCATCGAGATCAACAAATGGGTCAATTAATTCATCTTCGTCGTTGAACAAACCGATCATCATTGCACCTTCGCGAAGGGCTTCCATTGCAGTAAGACTTACCGCTTTCACTGCGTCTCTTGCAAGCATCACACCGGCTCGAAGACGGTCGAGAGGGGTTGGGGATGACTTCGCCTCAACCGAACTTTCTGCACCACCTTTGAGTGGAAAAAGCAAGTCCAATGGTTTGCGGCGTTCCAACATCGTAGACAATTGTTCCTAACACTCGTTGTTTAAGAGTCCTCCTCTCGAAAGTTCGGACAATGTTTTGGTTTGATTTTTTGTAAGCGAATGCTCACATTAATTGCTACTATGCATTTTTATTCTTTGCAAGCAGTCTCTGAACGCCTCCAGGTAAAATCAACGCGCGGAGCAATTTTTTGAAGTAAGCCTTCATTTCATCTCTCGTAATTTTTATTTTTTCATCCGAATCTAGAATGTTTCCTTCTCGTAACAAAGTCACCGTCCTTTGACCAATCAATACGGGGAGCATCGTCGCCGCTTTAAGCCGGAATTGTCGATCGGGTAACATTCGAATGTACTCCACGGCTGCATCCAAATGTCCACTTGTTAAATCAAGATAGGAATCATACAACGGCCGGAATGCATCAATATTGTCAGGTTCAAGTAGCTGGTTCGGAACCAATCCATGCTTTTCCAACGACGGTTCAGGTATGTAACATCGGCCAAATCGCAAGTCCTCTGGAATGTCACGAAGAATGTTAATCATCTGCAACGCTTTTCCAAATCGTATACCGTTCTCAAAAAACAATTCTTCTTTATCCTTCGGAATCGAAATGATATGAGCCCATTTTGGTCCAAAATACTCCTACGCAGCCCGCAACTCTATAGGTATAATCGTCCAACTCTTGTTCAGTTTGAAGTGCTGAAATATTCCCTCCTTCTCGGGCGATTCCAAAGCGTTGCAGATCAAGAATTTGGCCTCCTACAATGACATCTAAACATTCCAGCATTCGTTGTTGGTCCCCTTCATTGTAGATTTTTAATGCATCAACAACTTTCTGAACGTTCCTTAAGAGTTCACCTTCATCTGCATTCGCTTGTATATCCGCAAGGTGAGTCAAATCCGGCAACTCTGTCGACCTTCCTTGAGCGACTTCATTGTATTCCGTAAGTGCTTGAATGAGAGATTCTGTTTCCCCTTCTTTCGAATCAGCGATGGTGTCAGCCACCCTTGCGAGCAAATACAAAAGGCCAATCTGACCTCGAATCTTCTTTGGAAGGTATTTGAGGGTTGGATAAAACGAGCGGGATGTTTTTTCCAACAGCGAATCGATATCCGGGTCAATAAGTACCGACATGTCCTCCCTCAGGCCGAACCACAAACCTCTCCCGCATGAATATTCTTCTCCAATGTTGGTGCATTTACAAAACAATGCATAGAAGACTTTAGAATCAAGAATGTCTAGGTTTGGAAGGGTGAGGAGATGGAGTGTGGTTCCTGCGGTGCAGTAATCCCTGATGATTCCATTTTCTGTTCAGAGTGCGGGGCTCGCCAGGAATTCTCAAGAGCCGGAAGTTTCTCAGCAATGGGATCAACAAGTCTCGGAGGCGGTGAAGTAACTGGAGGTCGCGGATTTGGTGTTGTGTCTGGAGAAGCTGTTCGCCAACAAAGAGAAATGCAACAGCAAGGAATGCCTCAAGGCATACCTGCTGACATCCTTCAAAATATCGCTTCAGGTATCCAGCAACAGAACAATCTTCCTCCAGGAAGTCAACTGCCACAACCACAACCCGGTCAGTTTCCAAACCAAATGAGCAATCAATTCCCACAACAGCAACCATTTGTACCACAACAAAATCTACCATCAAATACCCAACAAAGTGACATTCCTCAACAACCACGAGGTCCGACTTTGGCGAGTGGCGCTGTACCAACATCCAATGTTGAGCCTCAACTTGGCAAACAATTAGGAGGTACAACTGTAACAAACAATCCAACAGCCTCCCCAACAGATGCAATGGTTAACCGACTGGCTGAAGCAGAGCGAGCGGTCAAAAATGAACGCAGAAGCCAATGGCTAAACATGAACCAATCAAGCGCCTCGAATGTGCTTGCAAATCTTGGAGCAGATCTTCCATCTCATCTCAAAGATGCGCAAGGCATAACACCAGCTGCTGAAGTTCTTGCAGGCACAATGGGACAACCAGTTGCTGACGGGCCAAATGATGCTCTTCTTCGCCGTATGTGTGAGGTTGCTTCCCGTAGAGTAGCGAGAAAACGAGGTGTTGCAGTTGAAACACCTGAAGCAAAAATCGTTGAAGGGAAACTTGTTGTCAACCTCACCTATGTTGATGATGGACGTGTACTCGATACTCCTGAAGACCTTAGTTCTGCATTTGAGCATGCAATCCAAACTGAAGTTGCTCTCAAAGGATATGATATGGCCGTTGAAATCGTTCTTTCTTGCATGAAGGATGGAGAAGTAACGACGATTGGTCAAGATGCTGAAGAAGACGATGAAGAGATGTTTGCTTGTGAAGTATGCGACGGACTCGTCAAAGAATCCGATCCGAAATGCCCACACTGTGGAGCGATTTTCGAAGAGGAAGAGGAAGAAGTTGTTGAACAAACTCGGAAGGGCCCACCAGGGCCATCTCGTTCAGGTCCACCAGGACCATCTCGTTCGGGTCCACCAGGACCTTCTCGTTCGGGTCCACCTGGGCCATCTCGTTCAGGCCCACCAGGACCTTCCAAAGGAGGACCTCCCGGACCAAAGAAAGGTGGACCGCCTGGACCTTC
>JAYXXD010000003.1:0-53630 GCA_036019775.1 Thermoplasmatota archaeon | reverse complement strand
TCTGGTCAGAACCCTACAAGACTACAGGAAATCCTATGGAAGAAGGGGAGATTTGAAGGATGGTTGCAAACCTAAGCAAAGCATGGGAGGAAGGGTTACGGCCGTGAGTCTTGTTACCTTCCTCCTGCTCTCTATGATATCGGTTTCGTTACCAGTAGCAACTCATCTTGATGTGGAACAGAAATCAATGGGAACTTCCTCTGCAACCATTACCTTCTCAAACGGTCCTGTTGAAGACGAAACTGTTACAGGCTTGAAAACGGTCAGTTTCAGTCTTTCAGGAACGGGAACAATTGACTCAATCTTGGTCGAGATTGCCAAAGTGGGAGACGCTTATACAACACTCACCAACCTCACAGGGTCGCCTTGGTTGTTCAATTTTGATTCAAACTCGTACACAAATGGCACATACACACTTCGGGCTACTGGATGGGATTCTGATGCAAGCGATACCACTGTGACAACAACCGACGAATTTGTTATCGCCAATCAGGTTCCTATCATCACAGCATTTACCGTACTTTCTGCTGATGTTGGGACAGGGACATCAAGTTCAGACCGAGCCTGGTTCAATGTTAGTCAAACTGCAACGATCGAATTCAGATACGGAATCTCAGATGATGACTTCTCAAGAGCAACACTGCAAAATGTACCCGGCCCTGGTTCACCTGCAACTGATGGGCCAAGTTCGTTGGCCTATGGTTGGGATTGGAGTACTGGTGCGTTTTCTGAGGGCACTTGGAATCCACGTCTCACAGTCTTAGATGACTCGGGTTTGAGTGCCTCAGAAACCATATTTATCGGCATCGATCGAACCGGTCCGACGATGAATAGCGTGTCCATAGGAAACGGAAATACTTGGCAATCCTCGAGCACAATCAGTATCAACGGAATTCTTGATGGCGCCAATGATGGGGCTGGAAGCGGTGTTGCTTTCGTTGAATTGCAAGTTGATGGAGGCGCCTGGAGTTCACTAACTGGTAATTCACACAGCATCGAGTTGACAGAAGGTAATCATAGTATATCTTTACGAGCTACGGACCGAGTTGGAAATATTGGAAATACCCTTACTGAAACAATTCGGATTGACACGTCAATGCCTGAACTTGTTGGTTGGACTGTCGATCCATTGACGACAAGTTTGCTCGGAACTGCGAATATCTCTTACTCAGCGTATGATTTGCTCTCCGGAATCGACGTCAGTGCATCATCATTGCAATACGGGTTCGATAGCAACGGTGTTGGTTTAACGCCAGACCTCACGGGTCAATGGTTGGAACTTCCTGGTTCTGGACTTGAACGTGGATTAGCTATGGCCAATTGGGCAACGAAGTCGCGTCAATACCTTATGTTGCGAGCAACGGTAGTAGACGAAGCTGGAAACAGCGAAACTACCGAGCCTGAGGCGTTTCAAGTTTTACCAGGACTCGATCTCTCATGGAATGTCACAGCAACCGATGTCGATCGATTGGTGGTCAGGCCCGGTGAAACTTTCGGGAACGTTACTATCACTGGAGAGTTAACCTCCAACCAAGTCTATGCTGGAGCTGTTGTGGTTAGTTTAGAAGCTGCACCCGCAGATCGCAGTGCGACAACACTGTGGACTGTGATGAGCGTTCAGACGCTTCCAGCCGGTTCACTCGGAGACGGTGTTGAAACTGTTCAATGGACATACACAGTCCCGAACAGTGGACAGTATGACCTACGGGTTCGTATCGACCCTACCAACGTCATTGATGAAAACAGTGAAATCAACAACGACCACTACATGGTTGTTACCGGTGCAGATGTCTCAAGTCCAGGTCTTGTTCCATCTTTCGCACCAACAATTTCAGCACTCATTTGTGTTGGATTTATTGTCGCAATGCTTCAACAACGAGATTGAAAAAGAGTGGCGTGAGGCACCTAATCATGCGACAAGGCTTACCACGTATTCCTAAGGACAGAATTGCGGTCCTTATTGGCTCGAAAGGGGCAACCGCAAAGTCACTCCGTGAAGCTTCAGGGGCACTTGAATTCCATATTGACTCCGAATCTGGTGACGTTGAAGTGGTCTGGGGAGAACCTGGATCCTATGATCCAATCAAGGCGATGAAATTCCCAGACGTCATCAAAGCGATTGGTAGAGGAATGTCGCCCAAAGCAGCAATCCGCCTTCTTGAAGATGACAATTTCTTTGAAATGGTCGATTTGAAGGATTTCGTTGGCAAGCGCTCGCAACAACAACGACGTATTCGTGCCCGAATCATCGGAAGTCAAGGGAAAATTCGCCGACTCATCGAAAATCTCACCGATGTTGAAATTACAATTTACAAGTCAACCGTGGTGTTGGTTGGAGATGCAGATGGCCTAGCGCTCGCACGTCAAGCAGTAGAGATGATTGCGGGTGGATCTGAACATGGTAGCGTTCTCTCGTTCCTTGAACGAAGTCGGAAGCGAATGAAATTTGATAATCGGTCCCTAGAATACATCGAAACTCGCCAAGACACTGTTCGAGATGATGGATTCGATGGTCTTGTTCCCGGCCTTGCTCGTGTTTCTGAACGAAAAGGCCGACGCTTGCGGGCAAGCCAAGTTGATCCTGATGACGATGATGCGGTCGACGAAATGATGCAAATGGCTGATGATGAATCAATTACGTGGGAAGAAGAGTAGTCACTCTTCCTCCAATCGCTCGACAATATGGGAAAGGTCCATTTCAAGAACCTCATACATTGCATCCGCAAGTTCAACTTCGATTCCATTCTTATTGGCCCATTCGACAAGCCGAGTTACGTCTCGGACAAGGAATTCCTTTGCTTTTGGATGATGTTGAATCACACCCTGGCCTACATCAATAACGATTGGTGCATTGCCGTGCCATAGGATATTGAACGGTGAAAAATCCCCATGAACCAATTCTGCTTTTTGCCAAGAGACCGCCAAGAACTCGAGCATTTCTTCATAAACAGCTTGAGGATTTTCAATGTGAACATCCCTTAATTTTGGTGATGGTTGGGAATCTGTTCCCAAATAATCCATTACGAGAACATTTCTCTGAATAGCAATGGGTTGAGGAACAGGTAATCCCCATCGATAAAGTCGCATCAAGTTACGGTGTTCTTTCCGCACCCAAATGTCAACTAAATCCCGATGTCTCCGTCGTAAACCACCAAAACGTGGGTCTCCCTCGATGTATTGCATCAAGTTCTTGAACACAGCATTCGATGTGTGGAAAATTTTCACTGCAACACTGTTTCCATTGAGATCTGTTCCATGAAAGACGTGTGCCTCTTTTCCACGGGCAACTGGAAAATCGAGGGTGTCAAGAACACCAGCATTCATCAATTTGTACAGTGACATAAGTGTGAGTCGATCAAAAACCTGATCAAAGACTCGACGATCGACCCAGTCGTAGGTTCCACTTCCTAATGCTCCTTGGATTCGATTCTCGATTTTCTTGAACATCTGCTTGTTCTTTTCATCTTTCATCCAGTTGTATTGACTGTCTTTCTTTGCAAGGTCTGAAATGAATCTTGAAGTATGCTGCTCTTCATACTCATCATCAGCTTGTTCCTCTTTGGAACGTTGACGTTTGTTTCGGCTTTTCCGCCTGGTTTGTTTGCGTTGCCGTGTTCGCTCAGTGAGTTCATCCCAGTCATCACCAGAACGCGTCATGTGAATGCCTCTCAAGCCTCAATTTGCTCTTGATTCACTTCAACCCTTTGACGAATTAAGCGAATAAAGCATCATCATCGTCATCATCAATCGATTCAGACTCAGGAATCTCGACCGCTTCGGATGATTGTGCAACATCGACTTCTTCTTCATCTGATTCAAACATGTCATCTACGTCATCATCACCGTCTGAACCAAACATATCGTCCACGTCATCATCATCTGAACCGAACATGTCGTCCTCATCTAGATCTTCTTCAGAGACCCCTTCAGGTGCGTCGGATGAGCCAAACAAATCATCACCTGTATCATCATCGTCTACTCGGGAGTTCATACCGAACATATCGACAACATCTGGGAGAACTTGTTTCCGAGAGAGATACATCGCCTGAGTTTTTGTATAACGATGCTTTACATCAGCTTTAGAATCTTGAAAATCCCACGGCCAGACAATGATCAAGTCACCCTCACGAACCCATTGACGACGGCGCATTTTGCCAGGAATTCGAGCCATTCGAGTTTTACCATCTGCACAGAGAACAGTGACGCGCCGCCCCCCAAGTATTTCCTCAGCCAATGCAAACATTTCACCCTTGTAGCCAAGCTCACCTTTGGTTTTCCCGTTGTTTGGAAGTTTAACTCGTATCTTTCCTGGTGAGCCCTCAGGATTTTCTAAGCGTGCGAGTTCTTCCTCGTCCACCTTTTCCTCATGACGTCGTCCCATAGGGTCTCACCATGTGGTTCGAGAGGTCGACCCCTCTTGAAGTCGCCCCTTCTCAGCGAAGTGATTCTGCAGCATCTCGGCAGAGTTCGATAAGTTCTCCACCAACCAGTCCAAATGCAACCGTTCCAATTGCACAAAGAGCGATTGCAACACGAATCGATGCTCCTGATGCGAGTGGTCCGCGACGTCCTTCTTCAGGTTCATGGAAGTACATCACGACACCGACACGCAGATAGTAGAACATCGAGATTGCACTGTTGATAACCATCAACAAAGCAAGCCACCATACCCAATGTGCGTCACCAATGGAAGAAAGAGAACCAGTACCAGTAGCGACTTCAACAATACCCATTATCACGAGTAATTTGGAAAGGAAGCCAGCCATTGGCGGTACACCTGCCAAGGAGATCATGAACAGGAACATGGCAACGGCAAGAAGTGGTTCTCTCTTACCAAGTCCGGCAAGAGACGAGAGACGGGATGCTCCTCCTTCCATTTCAAGCACACCTAGAACAAGGAAGGCTCCAAGTTTGAAGAAGACAAGGACGAACATGTGGAAAAGGAGCGCTGCAACAACAACGTCCATTGCCTCTCCAGCATTGTCAACCAATCCCCAATTCCAAGCACCAATGGCAGTCAAGGCTGCAAGCATGTATCCAGCATGCGCAACCGATGAATAAGCGAGCATACGCTTTGGATTCTCACTTCCCAGAGCAGCAATGTTACCCCATGTCATGGTTACAGCAGCAAGCACACCGAGGAGGCCGATCCAAATGGCTGAGCCATCTGCATTCGCCTCAGGAACGGTGATGATTAACAGAACACGCATCAAACCAAGCATTCCCATGGCCTTGCTCGCAGTAGCTAGGACACCAGCAACTGGGCTGTTTGCACCCGAATACGCATCAGGAGCTGCGAAGTGGAATGGTGCTGCACTGATCTTGAAAGCGAAACCAACCAGAACAAATCCTAGTGCCATCATGCTGAGGGATGTTGCTCCATCTGTTGCCCATTTTGCTGCAAGTTCATCGAATTGGAGTGAACCAGCCCACAGATAAAGCATGCTCAGACCGTAGAGTCCGACAGCGGAAGCAACGGAACCGACGATGAAGTACTTGGCCCCACCTTCTGATCCAGCGCGAGTTTCCTTGTGGAACGCGACCAAAACATACGTCGAGAATGAAGCAAGTTCCAATCCAACAAACAGGACAAACATATCCTGAGCAAGGGCTACAACGCTCATTCCAAGAGCCGAAGTGAGCATGAGGATGTAGAAATCCGCTTGCCGTCGATTGTTGAATAGAACATCAATATCATCACTTTTCTGTGAACCCGTTGGCAATCGGTCGAGTGATGCAATTGCTGCTAAAAGCAGCGCTGCGAAGAAGATCGCCTCGAAAATTCGAGAGAACATATTCACTTTGAAAATTTCAATTCCGTTCTCACTTGAAATCACCTTTCCATCTGCTGCATTCGCATCGAACAAGTACCAAAGGACCTGGAACAGGGCAAGAGCCATGGTAAGAACGGCGAGAAGGCCCGGTAGACGTGGTGATGAAACTGCCTTGTAACGAGTTCCTCCAAGGAACCATGGTAGTCGAATTGAGGTGCCTGGTATTCGGAACGTTCCATTTCCAAGGTTTGGAACAATCATAACAAGAAGTAATCCCACAAAGAGGGTCATTTCAGGACCGAGAGTTTCGATTAAATCAGAATCAAATTCATTGTTTGATGACATTTCAGGCACCTCCGAAACCAAGGAATGTCATGGCACTTCTCGTCCACATATCCATCATGTCGAGGAAAATCCAAGGCATGATACCGAAGAGTATGGTAAAGGCTGCAAGCAAAATCATTGCAAGTTTTTCCGAGTTATCGATATCTGGCACAGGTTCTCCATGGAGGCTTTCTGGTGGTTGAGTTTCTTCACCACCCTCAAAGATTGTTCGCTGCATTGACCAGAGATAATACGCTGCGGTGATGGCAAGAACAAGGCCAGGCAGGAGAATCCACCAACCATAGGCGTACCAGTATGCGACCATGAGCATCAATTCAGCAACGAATCCTGCAAGTAAAGGAAGACCGAGTGAGGCCATCCAACCAAACATCATGCTGGTAGCGAGCCAAGGCGAATGTTTAGCCATACCACGCATTGCTCCAATCTCCATACTGTGATAGTGATGTTTGAATGCGCCACAAACTGCGAAAAGCATTGGGCTGATGATACCGTGGGCGAACATCATGAAAAGTGCAGCTGCCCATCCAAGTGGTTGCATGCTGGCAATTCCAAGCAGGATGACACCCATGTGTGAAACGGAGGAATATGCAACCATCTTCTTGAGATTTGTCTGTCCAAGACAGACAATTGCTCCCCATACTAATGAAATTAGACCAATGATCATGATGATGAATTGGAATTCTTCGAGGGCATGTGGGAATAAGGAAATTGGTAGACGGAACATACCGTAAGCGCCCATCTTCAACATGACACCAGCCAACATCATCGAACCACCTGTTGGTGCTTGGACGTGTGCATCAGGAAGCCAAGTGTGGAACGGTGCTGCTGGGAGTTTCACAAGGAATCCAAGCATGAGCATGATGAACAGTACCTTCTGAACTTCAAGGCCAAGCCAGACGCCGTTTCCGTTGGCATAACTCGCTTGAACAACCATTTCCTGCATGCTGAAGGTTTGTGTATCCATCAAGAAATACATCGTTAGTAGGCCAAGCAGCATGATCACTGAAGCTGTGAAGGTGTAGATGAAGAACTTCTGAGCAGCATACTTTCTGTCCTTTCCACCCCACTTGAGAATCATAAAGAACATCGGAATTAGGGTCAATTCCCAAAAGACGTAGAACATGAACATGTCCAAGGCTACGAACACTCCAATCAATGCACCGCCAAGCATGAGCATGAGCGGGAAGTAAGTTGCACCAGCCTTTTCATTCCATGTTGCAATGATGGTAATCGGCATCAGTAAAGTTGTCAGCCACACCATTGGGAACGAAAGTCCATCGACTCCAACCGTCCATGTGATTCCAAGTTGTTCAATCCAAATATAGGATTCCTTGAATTCAAAATTGTTGAATGCAATATTGTTCCATCCCACGTCGCCTATTTGTCCCAAGAACATTAGGGTTGCAAGTCCAAACATTGCCAATGAAATAATCAGCGCTGCCATCCGTACAGGTGCATCGAATTTTGCACGTGCTGTTGGATTGAGGCGAGAAGTCAAAATTAGCAAGAAGATACTTGCAAGAATCGGAAGAACAACCATCAGTGAGAGATAATCGATGTTCAAATCATCACCTCCAAGAGCAGGTAGATTACAAGGACACCTAAGGCCGCCATCATAATGTAATCACGAGCGGATCCAGTTGTCAACCGACGAACTTGAGTCGAAAGCTTTTGAGAAGTTGATTCAATGGTTTTGATGGTTCCATCAACAACGTTCCGATCGAAAGCAGCACTGATGTTGGCAAAACCAGCGACCAGTTTGAGCATGGCTGCATCGTACCACTTGTCAAAGTAGAGTCGTTCTTTAAGCGCATTGGATAGACCTGAGTTGGCCCATGCACTGTTGTCAAATCCGCGCTTTGCATTGACTCGAGAAGAGAGATTGATGATTGGTTGCATCCATGGCTTGGCTTTCTCGCCGTCTTTGAGCGAACCGCCATAAAGTGCCATCGCAAGGCCAGGCCCAACAATCGCGCCGATGAAGATGGCTACATACGTCAAGACAAAGAAGAATGCATCAGAGTTCGCAAAGACATGCTCAAACTCATAGATGAGACCTTCAAGCAGACCCTTCTTTCCAAAGAAAGCGTATGTTGAACCAGGTTCACCAGCCCAATGTGTAAACATCATTCCGGCGAGAATGACGCTTGAAAGAGATACAAAGGTGAGTGTGACCAATGGAATAGGAATCCATGGTGTGTGCTCGTGTACATTTGCTGCAACTTCAGTCTTTGGCTTGCCTGCAAAGGTTTTGAGCCACATTCGGCTCATGTAAAATCCTGTCATTGCTGCACCGATGAGGACACAGGCTGCTGGAAGGAAGAAACGAGGATCTTCAAGAGCGACTCGCCATGCGTTAGCGATGATGCCTTCCTTCGACCAGAAACCACCGATCAATGGTAATCCCATAATTGAGGCTGAACCGACCAACATTGCTGTAGCAGTAATTGGCATCTTAGAGGCAAGTCCGCCCATATTCTCCATGGATTGAGCATCGAAATGGTCGTCGTGATGATCATCGTGATGATCGTCACCATGGTCATCGTGATGATGAAGATCGTGGTGTGCATGATGCATTTCATGAATCACAGAACCACTGGCCATGAACAGCATTCCTTTGGCCATGGCGTGATTAAAGAGATGGAAAAGGGCTGCACCGAAAGCAACGACAACGATGTTGTGAGCTTTGTCATCGGTATGCCAGTCGAGAGAGTTGGCAAGCCACAAAGCTGCACCAAGACCGGTAAAGATGTACGCAAGTTGACTCATTGTTGAATAGGCGAGAACCTTCTTCAAATCGTCCTGAACAAAGGCAATCGCTGCAGCCATCACAGCAGTAATGCCGCCAATTGCAGCAATGATGAAGGCGAGATCAACCAATTCACCTTGCATCGTTGGTGCACCAAAGAATGGGAACATTCGAGCTACGAGGTAAAGACCTGCATTGACCATGGTTGCAGCGTGGATAAGAGCGGATACAGGTGTTGGTCCTTCCATTGCATCAGGCAGCCAAACGTGAAGTGGGAATTGTGCAGACTTACCAACGGCTCCGATAAACATCATTCCCAGTGCGAGTTGGAGTTGTCCAGGATCGACTTGTGCAATCAAATCCTCATTGAAGACGACTGCATAATCGAGTGAATCAAAGAGATTCCAGAGCATAACCAAACCGATTACGAGGAAGACGTCACCAACACGTGTGGTTAGGAATGCCTTCTTTGCAGCATAAGCAGCACTGGGCTTCTCGTAATAGAATCCGATAAGGAGATAAGAACAGAGACCCATCAATTCCCAGAAGATGAACAACCAAAGGAATGAATCAGCAAGAACCATTCCGAGCATACCTGAACAGAACAGAACGAATTCAGCGTAGAATCGGTGGTTGCGGTTGTCGTTAACTGGATCGGTGTTCATGTATCCAATGCTGAAGATATTGATTAGCATACAAAGGAAAGATGCGATGAAGAGTAGCATTACTGTAACGTGATCGATGTATATGCCAACTCCGAAGACCTTCTCATTGATGGTCATACCATCTGCACTCATCCATCCGAACGAGAGCCAATCACCAATGTGATGCGCCCCTGTTCCCTTTCCGATGAATTCGGAGATGAGCAGCATGGAGAGAACAAAACTTGCGACCATAATTGGAAGGGCGATAAGCCCACCTTCCTTTGCAGACTTGACCCATGTTTGATTTCCATTGAAGATGTGTCCAAGGAAGAGAATAATCGGGAATGCGAGCATCGGTAAGAGAACGATGAAAATTGCATACTCAATGAATGTTGAACTGATTGTTTCTGATGTACCACCCATTCTATCACCTCAGTGTTTCAAGAGATTCACATCATCGAGTGAAATCGTTTCGTGTTGGCCATACATGGCAAGGAAAATGGCCAAACCAATCGCAACCTCTGAGGCTGCAATGGCGATGGCAAAGATTGCATAAACCCAGCCTGTTGCATCACCGTGCTGGATTGCTGCTGCAACGAATTGAAGATTTGCAGCGTTAAGAATCAATTCAAGACACATCAAGACGATAATCGCATTCTTTCGAGTGAAGGCACCCCATACGCCAATAATGAACAGAATAGCGGAGAGAACGCTTACCCATGCTGGATCGATCATGCGTCTTCACCTCTCTGTTCCCACTCAAGATTTTCACGACGTTCGTCTCGAACAAGATAAGCAGCACCCATCATCGCCATGGCCATGAGAACGCCAAGGATGAGCAGTGGTAGAGCCCAATCATCGAGCATGGTGTTGGCTAGGTCGAGTGTTGTAACTTCTTTTTCTGGTACTTCATCCCAAAGTTCTGCCGTCCCTAGGACAGTAATCATTGCACCAGCAAGGAAAATCAAGCCAAGACGGGTTAAAGTCGACATTAATCTCATTCAAAATCCTCCTCCTGAATTTGTCGTCGAGTCAGCATAATACCAAACAGAACGACCAAACCAACACTGGCAAGATAAACAAGAATCTGAATGGCTGCGAGGAATTCAGCACCCATAAGGATGAAGATACCTGATACTGCCATGAAACAAAAAATCAGTGAAAGCATAGAGTGAGCAACACGCTGTGCATAGATGAGTCCCAATGCTCCAAGAATTGTAATCGTTGCAAAGACAAAGAAAATGATGGTTTCAGTGGCGGAGGCGACGTCCATTTCAGGCATCCCCCTTATCGAGCAAATCCTTGGCCTGTTTGGCCCATTCGTCCCTCTTGACGCGACCTGGGAAGAACTCGATGGCTTCGTTGACTTGGTCTTCTAACTCGCTGGTCATTTTACTGATTTGTGAGAAGGTGAAAATACCAAGAGCGTTGAGCTTTTCTTCGATGAATGGCCCGACACCTTTGATGGTTTTTAGGTCGTCTTTTTCATCAGCACTTGCTGTACCAAGAATAGCGAAATCGATGTTCTTTGAGCGTTCCTTTACTCGTTGAAGTTCAGCTTCCTTCTTCTCTTCTTTGCTCAAAGGTTTCTCTTCCTCAACCTCAGCTTTTTCTTCGACTGCTTGAGGTTCCTCTGCCACTTCTACTTCTGGTTTTGCGGCCTTAGCAGCTTTCTTTGCACGCTTATCTCGTTCCTTGGTGGCTCGCTTGGCAAGTTCACCATCGACCGCTTCTTGGTGGACGGAAGGAAGAACGCGTGTTCGGTTTGCATCGAACCATAGATCTTGTCGAGTAAATCCAGACATTCCATCGTATTCATTGGTCATGAAGAAGGAAGTAAATCCACAGGCTTCCATACAAAGACCGCAGAACATGCAACGGCCAATATCGATTCGACCTGAAACAATTTGATCATCCGCAGTTCGAAGTTCGGATTGTGCGAGAATTTCTTCCTGACCTGAATCATTCCATCGAACGGTTGCAGTACTTCCCGAGAGATCCAATACTTGACCAAATCGCCACTCGGACGGAGGCGCAGTGTGCGCAGTAATCAAATCGAAGGATTCCAATTCCTCAGTGACCTCTTCGCGGAATTTGGCTGCATAGCCACCGACTTCGAGTTCAGCGCCATACCCCTCGTATTCACCTTCAGCATTGTCAAGAACGTCAACACGAAGTTCTGTCGTCATGTGCAAACAATCGTTTGGACAAATGTTAACGCACATCTTGCACGCAGTACACGTTTCCCAGATAACACCGATTCTTCCGTTGTAATTTCCAGGCACGAAGAGCCATGGTTCCATGTCTTCGAGACGTTCGTATGGGTACTGTACGGTTTGTGGCTTCCATAGACTTGGGAAGAGATCTGATGTAACACGGTCTGGAGCGAATTCTTGCTTCGAAATATCATTGTATTTCGCACGACCTTTTGCTCGATGCTCGCTAGCATCGTCGAGGAACTCTGGGTGAGAGGTGTTGTGATATCCCATTCCCAGTTTCTTTGGGAACATACGGCCCAAGAACGGGAACGTTCGCAGTGCTGTAATCAATGTGATTTTGAATGGATACCAGAACAAATTTCGGAAGTTTGGTTTTGCTTGAGGGTGTGTTGGCATGTTTCTTCACCTCAGTCCTGTCCAGGAGTATGTGTACCTGCAGGTTGCACCGTTTGCACGTGGTACATACGTGCAGTGCGTTCATTCTTACCCGTATCATTGAGCAAGAGGAAGAAGAGAGCAAGCCATAGAATGGTGGTCAACGCAGGAACGAGGAACGGAATTCCAAATGCATCCCAGGCTGTTCCTCCGTAAACGGTGTCAGCCATTCCATCCAGGTCAAACAAGTAGAGCCGATACACTGCAGCAAGAACGACCTGAAGCACGGCAAGAGGAAGGAGCATACGCCATCCGAACTCAAGAATTTGATCGGTTCGAATACGAGCAAGTGAGAATCGAGCCCAAACGAAAACAATGAGGAACACAAGCCAGGCCTTGATGAGAACAACAAGAGCACCGGGGATCAGGAGGTAAGCATCGCCGAGATACGGAATGCTTCCAATGATGCCCTGGAATGGTAGATGCCATCCTCCAAGGAAGAAATGGGTGAAGAGGAAACATGCTGCATAGGTTCGAATGTATTCAGCCATAAATAGCATACCGAATCGCATACCACCATATTCAGTCCACCAACCCTCAACAAGTTCAGCCTCGGCTTCAGGCATGTCAAACGGCACACGCTCGACTTCTGCAATCATGGTAATGAGGAACAATGCACCTCCAAGAGGCATCAAAAAGATGTTCCAGGCACCGGCTGTGTGCTGGAAATGGACACTTTCAATGATGTTGAATGTTCCAGTAAGCATGGCAACTGCCAGAAGAGTGAGGAGAAGTGGGATTTCGTAAGCAGTGAGTTGAGCAGCTGAACGAATTCCGCCAATAAGAGTGTATTTGTTGTTGGAAGACCAACCTGCAAAGAAAACACCGATTGGTGCAATTCCGAAGATAGCGATAATGTAGAGAATTGAAAGGTCTGGGTTCGTAGCATAGATTCCGCTTGAGAGCGGAATCATTCCCAAAATGAGAAGTGTGGTTGAAACGATCAGGAATGGAGAGACTTCGAAAATGAGTTTGTCTGCACGACGAGGGACCATGTGCTCCTTGACAAGGAACTTCATACCGTCCGCTACATTTTGGAAAAATCCAGGGAAGATACTGAGTCCCATCCATGAACGGTTCCCAACACGATCCACAGTTTCGTATTCAGATGAGTTGCCAAATTTGTTGTTGAGCCATTTGTTTAGAGCACCAACTGGCCGACCCAATCCAAATGGAAGCATGTTCCACCAAGCGCCTGCTGTGACGCCATTTTCTCCGACCCAAAGGGAGCGAAGGGCAGTGGTAGCTCCACGACGATCGTTCATCCGAGCAACAGCCTTTCGCTCAATCCATAGAATGGCGAATTGAGAAAAGAACAACAAAAGGAAGACAATGTTGACAATGGCAAAGGTTCCAACTCCAAAGGCGATTGCAGAAGAGCTCTCTTCAAGCGGGGTTCCTTCAAGCAAAGAAGTGATTGTTTTGTGGGCGAAACTGTCCTCTCCAACAAAGAGGCTACGTAGATCATACTTGTCATCCATCGAAATCACCTCAACGATCTGTTTCTCCAATACAGGGGTCAAAACTGCCCATGATTGCAGGGATGTCTGCAACCTTGTAACCAATCATGGTCTTTGCAACATAAGGAATCGTGATGAACATCGGAGACCGGATCGAAAGCCGGTAAGGATTCTTACCACGGCCGTCGCCACCGCCTTGAATGTAGAATTGAGATGCGCCGCGAGTACACTCATAGTTACTGAAGCCAGTCGCACCTTCAGGAGCACGGGTTGGCGCTTTAGCGATAATCATCTCATCTCCTGTGTTGTAGTGCGTGTTGGCTCCGCCTGGAATCTTGTCAAGGGCATCAAGCGTCATTTTGCAGGATTGTCTCATTTCTTCCATTCGAACACGGTATCGATCATAACAATCTGCTCCTTTGACGGAAGTCGGCTTTTCGACAGCAGGTTCCCAATCAACTTGATCGTATACGGAATAGGGGTGAGCCCATCGAACGTCATAGTTGACTCCTGCAGCGCGAACGTTTGGACCAGAAACGCCAGCATTGACCATGTCTTCGGCACGAGCATAGCCAACTCCTTGAAGACGTACCAACCAGATTGTTGACTCATCAAGCATCATTTCATATTCATTGATACGGTTCTCAAACAACTTGATCTTGGCCCGAGCTCTGTCAGCAAATCCAACAGGAAGATCGCGTTTAACACCACCGATACGTGGATAATTGTAGTGCATTCTCGAACCTCCAAGTTCTTGAAGGAGGTCAAGGAACATCTCACGGTCACGCATGCACCAAGTCATCAAGGTGAGATTTCCAATGTCCGGGCCGAATGCTCCAAGCCACATCAAATGCGATGCCAATCGTTGCAATTCGGCGGCAATAAGGCGAATAAATTCAGCTCTCTCAGGAACTTCAACTTCAAGAAGGTCTTCGGCTGCATAGATGTACGAGTTGGACCATGTCATTGCACTGACATAGCAAAGACGGTCACAGTACGGTGTAACTTGTGTGAAATCTCGAGCTTCTGCAATCTTTTCAACACCACGATGGATGTAGCCAAGTTCAGCTTCAGTATCGACGACCGTTTCACCATCGACTTTGACACGAAGTGTCCACAGACCGTGTGTCATCGGGTGTTGAGGCCCCATTGTAATCCACATTTGTGCCATCTTTTCACCTCACTTTACGCGGCCCTCATCCGCAGGTTTACGCACAAATCCTTGTGCATCATCATACATTTCATTGAAATCATGATACCGAATTTGATGTTGCTTTTGCAATGGATGGAATCCTTCTGGACTATCGTGAGGATTCAAAACACGATGCATGTTCTTGTGGCCTTCAAATCGGATACCAACAAGGTCCCAAGTTTCTTTTTCATTCCAATCAGCGCCAACCCAAATGGACTGAACGCTTGGCACGACAGGTGCATCGCCTGCAGGCAAATCGATGAGAACTTCAACTTCAAGGGGAATGGATGATCCTTCTAACTCGCTCGCTTTGAGAACATCAGCAGTGAATGGTTCAACATCTCGTACGGGTTGCCGAAGGAAATGGTAAGCAACGCCCCAGCCTCGATCCGCATTTTCTGGATAATGCGTCCCAGTAATCATCGAACAGTAGTTAACTCCTCCATCGAAACGCATCCACTTCGCAACAGCGATCCAATGTTGAGGAGGACATGTCAGTCGAACAAATGCATACTTTGCCGCATTGCTGTGATTTTCAACAGAAACGGTGACTCCGCTCCCGCCAAATTGCTTCTCAACTTGGGCTGCAAAGGTCGATGCAGCAGCTGCATTTTGTTCTGCAGAAATGCTCATTCCCATGTTCAGTCCTCTCCTACAATGACTGGCTTTTCGCCATCACGGCCTGTGCTTGGCGCACCACCGATTCGGATAATCTTCTCACGGAGAAGTCCGAATCCATCGATCAAAGCCTCTGGTCGTGGTGGACATCCTGGAATGTAAACATCTACAGGGATAACGGTATCAACACCTTCGAGAATGTTGTAGGACTGGAAGTAAGGTCCACCAGAAATAGCACATTCTCCCATTGCAATGCAATATTTTGGTTCTGGCATTTGCTCCCAAAGACGTACGACTTTGTCTGCAAATTTCTTGCTGATTGGCCCGTTCACAAGCAAAACGTCGGATTGTCGCGGGGAGGAACGGAACAGAACACCGAATCGGTCTCCGTCGAATCGTGGTGTAGCTGCGGCCGCCATTTCAATGGCACAACATTTGATTCCCAAGTGCAATGTAAACAATGATTTACGCCCACCCCAATTGAAGAAACGGCCTGCTAGAACAGACAAAAGTTGTTTGATTTTCGTTGCTTTGAGCGCTTCATCGGTAACATCGCCGACAACTTCGACCAATGCACGGCTGTTGAATGCAGTGTAATTTTCTCCAGATTCTGCCATATGATTTCACCTCAAATGTAGATTCGCCCTCGCTTTCGGAAAACATACCAGACGCCCAGGGACATGATGGTGAAGAATATACCAATGATGGCTAAACCCGCTTCAGCATTTGCAATGTCTCCAGCAGCTTTTGACGTTTCTTCAGAAGCGACCATACCTCCCAAAACAAGGAACATGAATGCAACATCGAAAACAAGGAAGACAATCGCGTACCAGTAATATTGGAAATGGAATTGAATCATTGCATCTCCGATTGGTTCACTACCACATTCAAACGTTGAGAGACGGCGTGGATAGAGGCTGTGATCCCGCTCGTACCCTTCGAGCAAATAGGACTTCGTAATGTGAGGACGGGACGGGTCTGTTCTTGGCCGTAGCGCCCAAGACATGATGAAATTCGTCAATGGCATTAAAATGCCGACAATTGCCAAAAATGCAATCGAAAGATAGGCGCTTGGAACTGAACCTGTGTCGACCATTTATCATCGCCTCAAGAACGCATCCGCTCTCTGATTAAACCGACTTGAATACCCTCCATAAGCGTTCCCAGTCAGCCTTGAACGAAATGGTCGCTTCAAGAAGAACAATTTGGCTCGACAGCATCCAAATCAGAAACGTCTGCTGAAGATGAACAAAACGCCAACAAGTACGATGAATCCGCCTCCGAATAGGATTACAGTTGTATCATCAGCAAGACCAAAGAGCCCTTGTTCAAGGTCGCCCGTGACCTCATATTGTTGGTTGATCCTTCCAATAACACCAATCTCTTCAGGCTGGACTGAGATTGTAAAATCGAAGGTGTCAGAGAGTTCAGCCCCAAACGGTGGTTTCATCTCAACCGTGATGTTCATGATTTCTCCTTTTCCGATTGTGCAGACCAGTGAAGATGTTGTAATCGATTCACAGTCATCTTGAGGCCCATCGAGTTCAATCTTCCAGCCTCGAAGGTTCTCGGACGAGAAGATTTCAGTTTCAGTTTCCACATTTCCATCGTTGCGGATTTGAACTACGAACTTCTCGCTCTGAGGGTAAACCAAGCCGAATGACGTCGTTGCAGGTTCAATAATTTCCAAATCGAAGATCTTCTGAACGCTCAAAGCAACCGTCGCCTGTCCAGTTCGGTTCGCAGCGTTGGATTTGCTGGTCACTACAATATTGAGGTTGCCTCCTTCGCCAGTCAGCGTAGCCTCGTTCACCTCAACTTTCAATTCAAGGAACAATTCGTACGGACGCACACTGTGTCCTTGGCTGAGGTTGAGTGTAAATAACATCTCATCTGCCATTGCATCTGGAGTCATTTCAAGGTAAGGGGAACCCGATGCATCGATTACAAAGGCGCTGTTGTTTTCATCCCATATTCCATAACCGAATGGGACATCAATTTCATTGTTTGAAGCGATTGGGAGCCCTTTGTAAAACACCGTCCGTGTTGCAATTCCGTTTAAACCAGTGATTTCCAGAACGGCTGTATCATCACCGTTACCCATGTTTCGAATCCACATTCCAACGGTTGCCTCGTCACCTGGAGCAAGGATGAGTTCTCCTGTTCGACCATTCAAGCCTCCTTCTTCAAGGCGAACATCCATTGCATAATCCCTTGTTGTAAGGAAGGCAGTAAATCGTAGTTCTCGCTGGTTGTCAGGTATACCATCATTGTCGTCATCGATGTTGTTCGAATCGTCTTTATTGGTGATTCGAATGGTAAACGTTGAGTATTCATCGCTATCTGATATTGTAGCGACAAAGAAGAGTTTCTTGGTTTGTCGAGCATCGACTAAGATTTCTGTGAATCGGTTGCCTGCTTCATCCTCGAAGAAATACGACCAAGAAGGAGATGCTGTTTGCTGAATAACGCTCAATCGGAAACTGTCTTCCACGTTTCCTGTGTTTTCGATTTCAAATGGGAACTTTACTTCATTCCCATCTTTACCGGTCTGAGTTAATGCGGTTGAATCCGCTTCAAAACCGTGCACTTCAGCGACGGATACTGAAAGGGTGACATCATCGTAAGATTCTCCACCAACGCTGGAAGTAACGGCAATCTCGATGTCAACTACTTCGGTTGCCAATGCGTCCTCTGGCAAGGTTACGGTAACATCAATTGTATCCTTTCGTCCAGGTTCGTGTTTTGAATCAAGGGTTACGAGGCTCTCATCCAATTCGATTGTCCAGCCACTTGGAACGGAAGAGGAAGTCAATCGGAAGGAATCAACGCCATTACCTGTATTCTCGACCGTTACGGAAGTTGTTGCTGAAGTCCCTGGTTCTACGTTATTGAGTTGTGAGTTCATCATCGTAATGGTCGCCCCAAACGATTGCCCAACTGTGACGATCAATTCAGTGGTACACTTGACTTGTGTACCATCCTTACCTTGGATGAAGACCGTCTGTTCTTGTCCTGCATTCACAGAGTCATCGGGGCTGACACGTAAATCAAACGCCTTGGTTGCAGCACCTTCGTATGGCAGCACTCCACTCGATCCTCCAACAAAGGAAATCCAATCAGCCTTTGGTCCTGCAGCGTCAGCGCGAATTGTCCAATCGGAGTTGCCTTCGTTGACAAAGGTTGCAACTAAACTGGATTCGCTTCCTGGCTCGACGGTCACCGAGGTCTTTGAAAGCGATAGACTGCATTCTTTCAGGATTGGTACCGTGATATCGAACGGTTGATTATCACTCGTATTGTCGCTTGGATCCTCTCGAACGGTCCCAATGATGTCCCAACAATATTTGGCAGCTTCGATGTCGTTGGTTACATCCAAAAAGACCGTTATATCCCTGGTTTCATTCGAATCAAGTTGAACTGAAGTTTCAGAAAGTGTTGGTGCAAGATTATCAATGTCATTACAGCCTGAGGCAGATTCATCTTCTTCGATTACCAAATCCACATTAGCTTGATTTCTTCCCTTATTCTCTACAATAAGCGTCCATTCAGTCGTTTCTTCCCCGCCCCAAGTGCGACTTGAAGTTTCCATTGATAGATCCACACCAAACAAAGCATTACCAGAACCATCTCCCGCTGTTGTTGTTGCAGTATCCGTCTCTGTGGCGGGTTGACCTGGCGGTTCGGGTGGTTCAGGGGAATCTTGTGCGTTTGCAGTTACTGTGGTCTCACAAGAACCTTCTGCATTTGCTGTAAGTGTGACAGTCATTGTTGTCTCCCCATACGAACCTGCATCGATTGCTCCAGGAATCTGGGTTATTGTCGATGTGTATGCAGTACAATCTTGCTCTGCGCCTTCTACAGAACTCAGTTGAACTGTTACTGGATTCTCGCCATCATTGTAAACATAAACGGTGTACTCACCGGATTCACCGGGATTGATGGTTTGTTCACTTGGTGTCACGGAAACTCGGATGTTCGCATCTCTTGCTTCGTCTGCCGAAACGATCGGCGCAGAGATTGGAAGAATTGAGAAAACCATCACAGAAATCAAAAGAAATGCGAGACGTTTCTTGTGTCCCAAATCGAGCATACCGTATCCTCCCTAAAGATGGGGAGACATTGACCTATCAAAAGGATGCCCTTTGTTGTTTACGAATTAAGCCGAAACAAACTGGTCGGAAGAAGCGCCGCAATTCGCGCAATTCTCCACCTTTGGACAAGTTGGCATATCCGCATGATAACGCGCTCCACAACCGGGGCAGCCTTGCATCGGGCCAAGAATTGGAGAACGGCAAGACCAGCACGTAGCGGCTTGCTGTTGACCAATAGAAGAAGCAACTGTTGGAGAAGGTGTTTCAACCACGGATCGGCCTCTTGATCGCAGAATGAAAAGGACAGCCGCCACACTAACAAAGAGAACAATTGCCGCACTGGTGTAAATCACAGTGCGACCTGCTGACGTTGATTCTTCAGACGAGACCGAAACATCAATTTCCAATGTTTTCACCGATGACTCGACATCTTGGACGCCTGAAAGCTTCAACGTGAGTTGTTGAGCACCAGTGCTCTTCCCCTTGAGCTGGACGGTAAACTGTTGAGATTCACCAGCGACCGCATTTACAATGTCATCTCCTTGAATCAAGGCTTCGAGACCTTTGGTCGTTTCAGCAACCAATTGATGAGATAGTGCCGTGTTGCCAGAATTCAAAATCCGAACTTGAATTGTTCCGGAACCTGATTCATCGAGATTCGAAAGACCAGTCACCTCCCACTCAACACTACGAGATTCTGCAACGAGCATACTCGTTCCCTCAGTAAGTGATACATCATCGTCGTACAACGTGAAGGAAAATGAGGGTTGAGATCCGACCTCAAGAGTTGAAGGTAGAATGATTGAACAGACGACAGGTACAACATCACTTGTTATTGTACCAACATCAAAACATTCGCCAAAAAGCCCAGGTGATAAAGAAGTTGTAATCGAGGGACTCCATGCTACATCACCTTCATTGACAAGCAACCATGTGAACGTCAACTCTTGGCCTGCAGGATGTGACCCTGGCCCGAATGGATGGTCGAAGCTTCGCCCATCTTCAAATTTCAAATCTGAGAAGGCGAGAGTTGGCTGAGGCAATTCCAACACATTGATTTCACCAACCCAACTAAATCGTTCAGAACCTACGTCAAGAATCAATCGAATCTCACCTGACAAAGCATTACCATCTCCTTGAATCGAAATAAGGATATCCTTTGATTGCTCAGTCCAACCCATTTCTATGGTTTCGATTGATGTTTGTTGAGTCCACCCAGATGGTAGAGACAAACTCGGAACAAGGGACATGTCGACATTGCCACGGTTTTCAATCGTAAACAGAAGATTTAACGAAGCATCTGGACGTGGATTACCAAGATTCGACTCGAAGATAAGTTCAACTTCTCGAACTTCCATGACTTCGATTGGAATATCTATCTCCCATTGCTGGGCTGGTTCCGTCTGCGAAATAGCAGTCAATGTAACCATTCGTTGTGCACCTGCAGCTGTTGAAATTTGAGGAGGCGTAAACTCCATACCGACATTTAATTGTCCATTCTTTTCAATCAATCCTGTTGAGCCGGATGTTGCTCCAGGATCGTTGCTTAGATCCGTGAACCCTGCACTCCAACCTGATGGGGCTTGCAAGAAAAGATCGTAGCCTATCTCAGTATTTCCATCATTGAATACTCGAACGGTTAGATTGGTTGCATCTACTGGGTGGACAGGGACAATCGTGTAATCGTATTCAATTCGGAATTCAGGGATCTCAAGTACTTCAAGATAAAGGGATAGAGGATATGTAATCCCATTATCGACGTCTAAACCCGAAAGATCAATTCGGTACCTTCCTGGTTCCGGCGCTTGAGGATACACGACTGTTAACGAGACTTCTGCTGTTTCTTTCCCTTGTAAGGAAAAGTTGGATGCCGTCATACCGAGATACCAGGGCACCTCTGAATTGTTTGAATCGACATAGATGCCGAGCGCATCAATCGAGGCATTCGTTTCCAACAGAGCTGTATTTTCAAGGGTTAGATTCCAGGTTGTTGTTGTTTGTTCGGCAAATTGCACCTGTTGATCAATTGTATCGGTTGTTACCTTCACCCCTGGAGCCGTTACATCGACGACCTTTGTGAGGATGTTGTTGTTTTCCTGTATTTCATCGATGACATCATCGGGATCGATAATCAATTCAAGTGTTGTTAATCCTGATTGTTGAGGTGTCCAATACCACACTGATTGTCGGAAAGCCCCAGGATTGATGTCCAATGTTTTCCGATCGATTTCAGTGCCATCTACATTAAACACAACATCAACGGATTCTGCTTTGATGTTTCCTGCATTGAATACATCAGTCGTCAAGCGCACTTGATCTCCGACTTGTGGAATGGTGACGTTCAATTGCATTGAATCAAGGACCACTTGTGGATCTGGGCGTAAATCGTTCACACCTTGTCCTGATACTGCAATAGCAAACGGTTGCGAACCACTGCCAGCATGATAAGCATCCTTTACGCGTACTGTCCAGATTCCTTTCATTGCAGAATCAATAAGAACGACCTCAAGGTTGTTGATGTCGTCTTTTGTACCACCTGTTGTCGAGCGCCCATTCGCAAAATCGTTGCCCAAGTAGACGGTTCCATCTGGAGATTCGACTTCCAAATCAAGGTCGTTCACCAATGCTTTACTGGCAAATCTGCTACCACGATAATCCGACCAAGCAAGGACAGCTTTGAGCTGAGAATTGGCGTACGTGACATTAAACACATACGATTTCGAAGCGCCTGAACTTGTTAAAACTGAACGATCGTCAACCCAGATGCCTCGGCCTTGAGATGGAGCAAGCGTTTCTTTGAGATTGACACGCCCCCAACCTTCGTCATTGTTTGGAATATCTCTTGAGTTAATATCTTGAGCGCCGAGTACAAGCAAGGCCTTTACCAAAGCACCTTGAGGAGAAGGTCTTTGAGCGATTTCAATAAGATATTCTCGAATCAATGTTGCAGCGCCTGCAGCATTTGGAGTCGCCATTGACGTACCTGTATATTCAAGATACCAAGTCGATTGCCAATTTGAACCTTCAATATCTTGCGCTTCTTGTGCCCGACAAGACCGAACGTATCCTCCGGGAGCGATGATGTCTGGTTTTATCCGCCCATCATCGGTAGGGCCGCGTGATGAACCTGACATGAGATTGTCGGGTGCACCACTGTAACGGGCTTGATGGTTCCCTACAGTAATGACATTCTTCGCCGTCGATGGCGAGCCAACCGTACCGGCGCCAGGGCCATCATTGCCTGCTGCAAAAAGAATTGTTAGGCCTTCTTGCCCGTTGCTTACTTTGTCGTAATTGAAGGAACGATCATCGACAGCTTCTGCCTCAGACGTATATTCGCCTTGCGTCGAGGTTGCTGAAGAACCCCAGGAATTGGTATGGATTCGAGCACCAGCATTGTAGGCTGAATTGAGCAGATAATTCAACGAAGGTGATACAAAATTACCCGTATTGTCGTTTTCCATCGCTTGGAAATACAATTCTGCATCTGGAGCAACACCTGCATAGCCTCCTCTGCTCCCATCGCCAAGAACTGTACATGCTACATGCGTTCCATGGCCTGAGTGTCTGTCTGCTGTTGAACCATCGCCAATGACATCATAATTTCCAACGATACGCGTTCCAAAATCACCATGATCTTCATCCAATCCTGAATCTGCAACTGCAACGATTTGGCCTGAACCGTCAAGATCGGTCGTAAAATATGACCGCATTGTGTTGATTTGCATGTGATTCTTCGATTGATCGTTATCATACGCCATCTGAGGCTCAAACCTTAGCCACATAACTGAGGGTTGACGGACCACATCGAGAACAGTCTTGACCGACAATTTGCCACGGTACTGTCCTAGATCGAGATGTTCGGCATCATCGAGAGCGATTGCGGCAACATCTGACAATTCTTGCTTGATTGTGTTGCCTTCATCATCAGCGATTGAAAGGGAGTCAATTTGTTGATGGCTCCACCAGCCCTCCAGTCGAATCTCCTCATCTTGCAATGACTCAATTCCATTTTCAAACATCATCACATCAAGCATCGAATCATCGAGGAACATGGCTAATGGA
The DNA here is from genome assembly GCA_036019775.1 of Thermoplasmatota archaeon. Taxonomy (GTDB): domain Archaea; phylum Thermoplasmatota; class Poseidoniia; order Poseidoniales; family Poseidoniaceae; genus MGIIa-L2. The sequence goes on along the minus strand of JAYXXD010000003.1, from coordinate 30,035 downwards.
ACATCCCATTGTGCGATAACGCTGGATATGGATTGAGCACGTGACAGTGCGGATGCAGTTCCTTGAACCATCAAACCGGACGGGCCAATAAATTCTCGAATTTCAAGGCCTGAAATCTCGGAAAGTTCATTTCGAACTTCCTGCATATGGCGGTCATTATCGATAAGAAGAAGTTGAACATCCAACCTTGGTTCAAGTACATCACTGGAAAGTGGTCGATTGAGTTCCAAACCGTTGACAGAGAATACTCCAAGTCTTGATTCTGCAACAAGTGCACGTTGCTCTGTAGTCTCCGAATCTTCGTATGTTCCAATAAAGTCAGAGTATGCATCAGTACGTATCGAGAAATACTCCGCATTCCTTTGATATGTTAGATTCTGTTCCGATTCGACTTCTGGACTTACCATCGAAGTCCATGGACTCATCATCAAGAGGATGAGAATTCCAAGGGCAAGACGGGTTTGTTGCTCCATTGAAATCAACCTCGTTTAGATGACGCATTTATCGCTATGGGTCAATTGTTTGAACAACGAACTATCAGAACAGTCGAGTCGTTGTTTCAACCTGATCGACAAAGACTTCCGAAGCATATGTCCCGACAACGTGATTGACCTCCATGTAATTTTGACTGTTATCGAACATCGTATATCGAACTGAAATTTTCAATGTGTATTCCTCCCAAACCGTGTATCCAAGGACAATCATCTCCAAATCATCCCCTGCAAGTGAAGAATGCGCTTTGACAGTATCCACTTCGATGCGCATTGTTTGGATTAAGTCGTCTTGTGCGTCCAAGAATTGAACCTCTAAAACGACGTCACGGATGGCTCGACTTCCATCGTTTTGCAATTCGCTCATGACTAGATGTCCACCTCGTTGCATGTAGACTGTATGAATCTCGACATCATCACGTGGAATGACCCAGTACCACCCACTCGCAACCAAGCCAACCAAGAGCATGAGAATTAATCCAGCAATCGCAACCCTTACCGGGTTAATATCCCGTATTCGCTCTTTGACAAAGAGAGCAACCTCTTGCGCTTGTCGGTATGCTTCAGCCTGTTCAGGATCGTTCAAATCAAAGCCCATTTCAATGGCTTCTCGGCGTTGAGTAGTTTCCAACAACCCCATAGGTTTGGCAGCGACAATGTCGTCTTCATGAACCACCAATTCATCATCCATGTTCTCACCCAAAAATCATCGCAAAGAGCGAAGCAATACCAGAGGTAAACGGTTCTACAACCATAATGTGGCGCGTTTCAATTGAACCACCAGTGAGCGTACTTACGACGGAAAGGTCCGTCACAACCCCATTGACACCAATCGATGTCGAAGTCGGAAGTATTCCAGTAAATTGGGCATCGAGCAATACACCGCGTCCATCCACTTCCAAGTCACCAAAAATAGGAGCATAAACACCAGGTTCAAGATGAACCTCTGCGCTTGATACAAGACGTCCCGTCGTAATGTCATCGAGAATAATGACCGGGTAGCCAAGCGGACGATGGATGGTGATCGTTGCCCCTTTGAGGTCTTCCCCAACAATCTCAAAGCGGTCCAAAAAGGCACCAGGTGCACCAGGAACGTTGGATTGACGCATGTACAATTCTTCAACACCGTTACCAGAAGAAACGATTCGGACACCCCAGTCTTCCGTTGTCTCAAGTTTGAAGGTCTTTGGTAGATTTTTGGCAATCATCAACGTATCACCTTTGGCATCGATCGCACGCCCATTCGCTTCGATGTACATATCCATTTTATCCGAGTTTGAGGCATAATCGAGTGTCATCATACCTTGGAAAGATGTTTCTTGACGAATATCGTATCGAGTATCTGGTTCTGCAGCAAGCCTCATTTCCGACGGTATGTCTTGGAAGAAGGTTGTTGCTGGCCACCAAAAGCCATCGACGTAACGATGTTGTTGAATCATCATCGAATCAACACTCGTATCGCCAACCCTGTACGCTTGAGGAACATCAACATTGAGCAATAGAACATCACCAATGGTAGCTGAAAATCCAGTTTGCTGTGGAACGCCTTCAATGAACGTTTCCGCACGGACAAGATTATCAAAATCAATAAACACAGCATAGGCGTAATCCAGCCGTTGCCCAATATCGTAATTCATGTCGATTGACAACCGTGGAACTGTAAGATTATCTTGTCGTGAAAACTTTGCCGAAACTGATACATCTCGCGAAGTTTGCGTATCGAATCCAAAAATTTGCAATTGAGCAGAAGATTGTTCGATACCATTCATCGTAATGTACAAGTTTTCTCGTGCAGGGAGCCATTCTTCAAGATCCATGTTGAAATCGTAGGTCGGCACGTCATCGGTGAGTGAAAATACGTAACTGATTTCGATTTTTCCGGAGGGAAGTTGTGGCAACCATGTCCGAAGATGCCAACTACGTCGTTTCTCAAACGACACACCTAACGCTTCGAGTAATTCCACATCGATTCCAACCAACTCACGTTCAGTGATGATTCCATCATCGAGGAATTCCATCAATGGATAAGCAAATGACAAGTTTGTTTGAGAAAATGTCGACTCTAAGGTCGCAAGTTCGTCATCATTGATGATGTAATCGGAAAGAATCCCGTCGATGATGTTGCGGTTGGATTCGGTTACATTGGTTAACTTTGATAGATTGAAATCAACAACCGTTCGTTCTACAGCTTGCATATCGAGTCCATGCTGCCATTCTGGTTGCGCAACTGGAACGCTTCCTTTACGCATGTCAGCAACAATGTCAAAACTTTCACCTGTGGTCATGTCGAGGCCATATGCAACATCTTCAACCTCTCCAGTGGAATCGCCAACATTTGAAACAAGACCATACACCAAGTCGTTGACAAGGCCACCAATTCCAACAACATCGCCAAGGAAGAATGAAAGTGCTTCAACGCCTTCTCCTTGGCTAAAATCTGGAATTTCAATGCCACTGGAATCCAAGTCGCTGGGAAGAACAACCTCAAGGTTTGCTGGTAGTGGTTCAAGTCGCATCATACCATTGAGACCAAGGAACGGGTCATCGTAGTTGCTCACATCTTCCATTGAGATGCTGAATGGAGATGATACTTGACGTTGAAGGGCATACCGGGCGCTTCCTTCAGGCCCTGTTGAATTTGCATCAATCGGTGAATAACGTTGAACCGATTGTACGTTGGAAATCTTCGCGCTCAATGATGCCTGAGCTGTATCAGCATCGACCCAGAACCGGAAATGATCTCCGTTCATTGTGAGCGGCGTAGTTGCATTCGTCATTTGAACCATGATCGAAGTAATGGGTGTCTCGGCCTGGAAACCAACCGAATCACCAAGATTCAATTGGAACTGGGCAGGTAAACCTTCGAGTCGAATCGCATTCCGTTGAGCCCCTTGTTCACCTCCGTATGTGATCGTTCCAATTGGTTCGCTAGCTGTGTAAACCAATTTTGCAGGATCTTGAACGACACTTAAATCGCTGGGTCGATTGGAAATCATCGCAGATTGAGCAGTAACATTCGCAAAATTGGTACCTGAATGCCGGATGTGGCCCACCAAAAGTGCACCAGATTGTTGACCTTGCAACTCCAGTGCACGAACGCTGGTCACAGGATCGTAGGATTGAAACACCCTTGAAATGTTTGAAACTCGAATGCTCATCGCCACTGGAACGAGTGGTTCGACAGGTCCATCCCTTCCATCGATCTGCTCAATTTCCGTATCTTGTGAAAGAAGGATGTGATCAGAATCAGTCAGCCAAGGGTGATCACTGCTTCCAATGGCCATTGAAATCTCTCCAAGACTACTTGGACCACGCACAGCGCCATTCGACCAAGTCTGGCGAACTTGACTTAGACAGAGAACTTCAAGCTCACCACCTGAACTGCCTGCTGTTCCTACAATCAAATCTGGGAGTGTGTTGAGAATCGAACCCAAATCGAGGACAATTTCAACCAGCGTTAGCAAAGCATTGTCGAGAAGTTGAGCAATTGTGTTGAGGTCAGGATTGTTGAAGTTTACACGTGAAAGGCCAGTTGAAGAAAGCTGAAAACTTCCCTTAAGGATGAGTACTTCTGGTAGATTTTCCACTTGAATGGTTAACGAACTGACATCATTAGCGTATCCGCCTCGCTTCAATGTTGAATTGTATGATAATGATTTGATTCGTTCTGTACCAGCAATCATGATCAGTGTCGCTGGGGGCGCTGCTGGGTTGACGGGCAAGGTCAGGTCGTTCTCGTTCGCCGTAGCATCTCCGGAAAAATTCTTGATAGCAAGAATAAACGAAAGACGGTCTGGAATATCGCCCGGTAGATTTGCACTTCCTGGGGCTTCTCCAATCATGGTGAAGATGGCATTGATTTCTTCCTGAGGGAGGGAGCCTGAGGGTATTCCGCGTATCCACAACCGAGAGTCAGTGGTGTTTCCAAAAGAGCCCCCTTCAAGCGTATTGCTACGATCCTCAAAGTAATGCAACCACAGATCAGCACCTACATCGCTGTACAATTCAACCGTGTCGAAGGTGTTGTCACCAAGATTATCGTTGCGTAAAACAAGATCTATCTCTTCAGGCAGTTGGTTGGAGCCAAGTTCAGGATGGAATCCGACGTCGAGATAACCCATGTCGATAATCTCAACTTGTCCTTGTTGGTCGACCTGGTCGAATTGGATGAAACCAATACCAATACCATAGCCGCATTTGTGCGTTTCACTCGCTGAACCATGATCGTTAAACACGTCATAGTATGTTTCATCACATTCAGTTTGCTTATTCTCAGAATTTGAATTCGAGTTTCGGATGGAAATTGAATATGGCGCTGAAACACTTGTCAGCGAAACTGCATTTGCTGGCAAAATCCCTCCAGTAATGAAGTCGGCTAATAATCCAGCAATATTGCTGATTGTGTTCGAAATGCTAAATCGGAATTCTTGAATTCCAACTTCAACTCTGAAATTGTTTGGAGGTTGAGTGAGGCGTGTATCCAGAACAAGAGCATAGGATTGTGATTCTTGTAGTGCAGAATCAAAGGCCAACCCTTTCAGCAAGGAGACTTCCATATGGGCGAGTTCATCCCAAATCGGGTCGTTCTCATTCAAATAATCAATTTTCCATTGGAATGTTGGTCGCAGCCATAGGGTATCGGGTATGCTTGGAGGGAATTGGAAAGGATCCAATGGTGGTTCAAATCCAAATCCTTCATTGAGCGTTAGCAGCCCAAGAACGGTCAACGAGATGGAGACATCGTCAACATTATCACCGTCAATGTCGATGTAATTCTCAAACAGGACAAGGTCTGAACCAACAAATAATTCTCCAGTAAACGTCCCATAATCCCAAGCCTCGTATTGTGGGCCGTTATCCCTGCTTGAGAAATTAATGTACAGTGCATAGGTGTTAATTCCCACTGCTAGAGGATCGGTGATGTCCCATGATTCGAGTGAAAAGAGCGTTTGAATCAGATTGTTTGGCCATCCGTCAGGCTGTGAGCTGGTATCGAGAAGAATCTCATACGGCCGAGGATGATCAGGTTCAAACGGTGTTGTATCCCTCAATTGCGCCTGACTGAGATATTCCGTCGAATCGTTCAATGGATCCCCTTCACGACTTTCTCGCTTTGCTGCTTCGACAAGTGCAAGAGAGGAAGCTGATGAGCCCGCAGCAATCACCAAATCATCGCTTGATTCTTGCAGTTCCATAAGATCTGAAAGTTTCTCCATCAATCCGAAATCATCCTTTTCAACTAGAACATCCGCTTGAACCGGTTGGAAAATCGGGATAAGTAGGACCAGAATCAAGAAAGTGGCCAATCGTCCACGTTTTGGTTGATGCAAGCCAGGTCGAATCAGACGAATTGCTTCCTCGACCATGATTGCAGGTCGAGGAACTCATATCTGAACCCATCCCCGAATTGTGCAAACAGACGAGGATTGTTGTTGATTCATTTAGCGTTGGAACAGTTGCTCAGAAGAGCATGATGGACAAATGACGATTGCTTCCTTAACACCGACTGGCATTGGAACTTGGAATTCCAAAGAACAACTGGAACAGGTTCCTCTGAGAAGGTTGGTCGTTTCAGATGGTTCAGATGCCTCCTCATCCATCTCAGGCAGGTCAATGGGTTGGGGTAATTCGATTCCAGAAGAGGTTGGTTTCGCTTCTGGTTTGGGTCGGTTTGGTTGCATCAATTCTTCAAGTCCGTCGGTCACTGGTGCCGATTTTGGTGGCGCAGGACGGCCAGATTTTGGTGGTGCTGGAGGACGAGATTTAGGTGATTCATCTTCAAAGAACAAAGCTGCTGCTTCACTAGCGGCTTGGCTGGATGCTTGTGAGAGTTGCATTCGTGGTGCAAATTGAGCTTGTGGAGTCACTTCATATTCGTTTGAAGACCCGTAAATCGACTGGAGTTCGGCCTCTTTTTGTGCCATTTGTTGTTGTTGTTGCGATACGATTTCGGCTCCTGAAGCAAGACCTGCAATTTGAATTGCTTTTGCGAAAAGAGGGAGCTGTTGAGTTTGCTTAACCATTGCCATGTGAGAAATGGCTTCGTTTTCTGGCAGCCCCCGATCCATAAGAAGTTTCAATGCAATTGTCGACTGCCAACGCCGGTAGCCAATAAGCGCAATGGACATCGTCACAAGACCTGCGAAGATGACGACGACAAAAATTGCATAATCCGCTTCTTCTACTTCAGCCTCGCTTACAATAACTGAAAAGGTATGACTATCGCTGTTGTTTGAGATGTCAAAAACGGTAAGGATGACAGTATTTGTGCCTGCAGAGTCAAAATTGATATCAACACGTGACCCAGTGTAATCTGGATCGTCAAGCAAATTTCCGTTGCCATCCGAATCTTTCAGTGGATTCAGGTCCCAATGAAATCTCAGGTCTGTGTTTGAATCATATTCATCTGAAGCAGTCATGCTAAACGTGGTAGCTTTGCCAATCGTTGCTTGATTTTCAAGCACATCAACCAATGCTTGGTCAAGACGAGGTTTCGTTGAATCGGTAACAAGAATCTGATCCGTTGTAGATTGGCTGTTTCCGCTGGAATCAAGGACAATTAGACTTACTTCATGTGTTCCAATTTCGGACCAATTGAAGGAAGCAGTTGTCTGTTGGCCAAATGGATTACCATCCAAGGACCAAGAACAGGCTGCAATTTGATGATTATCAGTACTCGTGGCGCATGAAAGTGTAATCGTTTCACCGTGTTCGACTCGCCATCCTTCGGGAATTGAGATCGCTGATGACGTTGGTGAATTGGTAATTCTCGCAACAGGTTTGGTCTCATCAACGACGGTGATGTTGCTTTGCAATCGATCTAATCCAAGGGCACTTGATACGGTAAGTGTGACTGTTTTTTCACCTGGAGACGACCACGATGATGAAGCCGTAATACCAACTGCATCAGCATCGTTGATAGCATCCCCGTCGTTGTCTGAATCAACAGATGCATCAAAATCCCACTGGTATAGATCGATTTGTCCGAGATTATTCGGTGAGGAAGATCCGTCAAAATTCAACGGTGTATTGAGAGCAACTGAATTGTTTTCTGCAACAAACAATGCCTTCATGACTGGCGTTAACTCAACCCGAATCGTAACTCGAAGTGTTGTAGAACCAGTTCCTTGACCATCCGTATCGTCGGTGTTATCGACAACGAGCTTGAGAGGTTGGTCTGCGAAGTCAGCTGGAACAATCCAATTGAATGAAGCTGTACCATCGACTCCGAGCAACGAAGCACCGGTTATTGCAACATTGGATTGGCCTGAAAGATAATTCGCATTCATCGACTCTGACTGGAGATAAACATCACCAAAACCTTCTAGCGACCATGCAGTGACCGATACTGCTGTTCCTTCTTCGAGTCGTAAATCATCACCTTCAAGCAGTGTCAAGTAGCCATCGGGAATAATTCCAACAAGATCATGGTATGAGGTCCATTGACCATCGCTCAGTTTGGTAATCTTGATCGAAACACGGCCCTCGTCTCCACCTTGGTCGCCGTTTCCTTGATCGCCATCATGCGCTAAATTATCGATGATGATTGTCCAGGATTTCTCTGAAATTGAGAGAGGGACCTTCCAATGAAATTTATAGGAACCATTTGCAAACTCCGTTGATGGGATTTGTTGATAGGAGGAACGATACGACTGTCCCAAAAGATAGGGCTGCAAGCCTGCTTCATCAAAAACAAGTACATCAAGAGCATCATCGATAACGAGAATCTCGATGTCATAAACGTCGCCTGGAGTAAGAAGACCAAGCGACAATTCAACACACTCCCCGTCATCAACGGGTACTTGCGAAGCAAATGTTGACGCTGATTCTGAACTACACGACGGTATTGCTCGCCCAGATGTGCTCGAAACAAGGGGCATGAGTGAAACACAAAACAGGAGTGTGAGAACTGCGATGGCTTTCCTTGAATGCATAGCCTTCCCTTCACAACATACTCTTTCAATGATGCGATAGTTTGTGTTGCACCCAACCATTCTGAGATGACTTGAGCAAAGATGCATGCCCATTCTCATCGATGCGTACTCGGTCCCCATCGGATGCTGCTTCCAATCCATATGTTTCCCCTAATACTTGTCTCGCCTCCTCAATTGCTTGACTGACATCGCGTAATCGTGCAGAAAAATGAGTAAGAATGAGATTATCCGCGTTGCATTTCAGGGCAGTACGTGCTGCTCCCGCAGCAGTACTATGCAAATGCGCTTCAGCTTTGTCAGCTGAATCATCGAGGAACGTTGCCTCATGAATTAGAACAGTAACTGGCCCAGAGGTTTGTATTGCTTGTTCTGCCGTATCTCCGGAAAGAATCATGCTCACAGCAGGCCTTGAAGGGCCTCGAAATTGAGATGCTTGCAGCATTTCACCGTTCGTATGTTCAATGTCGATGCCTTCCGAAAGCAGCTTACAATCTTCTTGAGACAATCCGGCAAGTTTCGCTTTATCTCGATCAAAAACTCCCTTTCTTCCTTTCCGAGAAAGTTGCCATGCACAAGAAGGAACGCTATGCTGTGTTGGAATCGAATCCATTCGAAATTCTTTGAATCCATCTGGTTGAGGCATTGATTCATGGAAAATCAAATCAGATGCATCATCGACAAACTCCACCCAACGTCCAGATTGTGGATGGCCCAGCAACCATCGTACATCGTAACCAAGATTCGTTGATGTCCCTCCAAGGGTAAACCAAGAGCGATATTGATTGAGCAAATCAGCCGCTGGAGTATCTGATGGTACTGAAGCATGAACACCATCCGACAGAAGTCTATCAAGGACTTCTGAAGACGTCGGGCCATAAACAATCAGTGGTTGCTGGCGGCCATCGAGCGATAATGTCTGCAAGAACGGCAACACGCCCCAAGTATGGTCCAAATGGCCATGAGTCAGCGCTATTGCTACAATTCTATTCGGACGTAGCAGAGAAGGTTCTTCTCGACGTTTCATTTGACTACGCTGTTTTGAGTATCTCATCTGGAAGCCTTCTCCTGCATCGAGAACAACAATGCCTTCTTGACAGGTGAAGACGCTTCCGCTTACACTTCTGGTCGATGTGGGTCGCGCTGATGCAGTCCCCAATATGTGAAGTTCCATCATATGATCACATCATCGGCGTGGAATCGGTGTCTCAGGGAACCATCGAAGAATGACAACATCGCCAATGGAACGAATCCATCGCCAAGGTACAGCGACGTGAATCGAACCTTCTACAAGTTCTTCCGATGTTTCCGTTACGAAAAGATGAGTGCACGAAAGATTCGCATGTTCAACAACTGCATCATGAACCATGCCAAGCCGTCTCCCATCTGGAAGATAGACATGCAGTCCGGAGAGATCGGATAAATTTCGCTCGCCCTTGCTCAAAAGTCCTCCTCCTTGGTAAGTGCAAGAAGAACAAGGACATCAAACAAACGCTTGATTTCACTTGCCACGGTTGAGGTTCGCCTTGAGAGAAGGTCGCAGCTTTTCTGCTCCCTTGCCCTTGTTGAAGAGACCACGTCCACGCTTTCCAGCGGAAGTCTTTCCACGGTATGCACGACCTCGGTGGCTGTTGTTACCGTTCGCTTGACAAAAGACACCGAGTTGCTTATCGTTGATGATAGCAGGATGGTGTGTATCAATCAGAATAACTTCGAAGAACTTGTGCTTTCCATCTTCGCCAACCCAGTATGAGTTGAGAACTTCAAGGTTCGGGAAGTGACGAGCGACACGCTCTTCTGCGATTCGTTGAGTGTTTTTGGCCATGGTGATCTTGGAGATACCAGCCTTGGATGGCTTTCGCTTCATGTGAATCTTACCCTTGCGAAGTCCACCACGGCGGACACGGGTACGGATGAGAACAACACCTTGCTTGGCTTTGTAACCAAGTCGGCGAGCTGCATCGAGACGGGTTGGGCGCTCAATGCGGCAGTTGACAGGTTCACGACGCCACTGTGCCATCCGAGTCTGACGGAACATGTGCGGGAGAGCCTCTTTTGGCTTCTTCCAAGTTTCACGAACATAATGGTGGAGTCCTTTTGCCATGGTAAAACCTCAATGGGAGCAACTTGCCGACTTTGAACCCCTTTATGAGTCTGTCCATCGATTGAAGTTTCAATAAACTACGGCAAATTCGACTCTTTTGCAGATTTGGCTAGACCCTCTGCTACAAGACTTCTCCAACCTCCCCAGAGAGAGTAAACGTTCAGATAACCCATTCGAGTAAGTGATTCAGCAGCAAGAGCAGAACGAAAACCACCACCACAATACAAGACGATGCGGGCATCTTCCGTAATTGGATGCTTTTCGATGTCTCGTTCAATCACACCCTTGCTCAAGTGTATAGCTCCTTCAAAACAGCCACCTTCGTACTCATGACGTTCGCGCACATCGATGACAACGAGATCATCGCCATCGTTCATCATCGATGCAAACTCAGTGATGTCGCACTCCTGTACAACTGAACGAGATTGCTCAACTGTAGCCAAAAACTTCGGGCTGTGGTTCTTCCCCATACACGGAAACAAGTGAGTTTTGCATTTGAAAATATGCCCGTTCTTGAAACACGCCTTCAAATATCCAGGATTAGTAGCAATATCTAATGGAGTGTAACATAAACAAAAAAGGGCGACTCGCTCGACTCTACACAGGAATCTTTGCAATTGCTGTTGGAATTGCTCTCGCTCTGTTGACATACTTGAGCGTCATTCCGGCCACTCTTGGCTGGATTGCAGTAGCAGGTAGCGTCTTCGGTGGTGCGTTTGCCATTTTCGAAGCACGTAAAGGCTGGTGCATTGTACGAGCGGTTGGTATCAAAACACCTCTATGATGCTTCAACATCAGAAACGTTCGCTTCCCTCGGAATCAACTTCTCAACCTGATGCATTGAGAAAAGAATCAATGCGAAAAGTGCATACAGTATGATGTCCCATGATATTTTGAACACAAGTCTCGGTAAATTCGGTGAAACAGAAAGGTGTATCGATAGGAAAGCAACCCGAAGAATACAAAACCAAACGGTGAGATGAATCGGCCAATGGATCGACTTGAACATATGGAAAATTAAGAGTGTCATCAAAATCATTGGACCTCCACCCATGAACCCAACCCATGTGTTACTCGGTGAATCTCGATCACCGATGTATCCTCCAGTAAGGTAGAGATTTCCCGGATCGATATCTCTTGACATATTGATGTATCCATCCAACTGTCCCATCGCAGCCCACCACATGAACCAAGCGCAAATTGGAAGAAGAGCCAGGAGGAGGTATCGGGACGCCTCAACAACAGGCTTGTTTTGTTTAGCAAGAAGGAATTTGAACTCCCGCTGACTCAGGAAATAAAATCCAGAGTAAAGGATCATGGTTGCAGCACCAGCATAAGCGCCCCAACTGATGGTCACCCAGGCAAAGCCTACGAATCGCAGTGGGGCAATGGATGCAGTTTGTTTCTTCTTAACAATCTCGAACACCCAAGCGAACACGAACATCAACAAAATCGAAAGAACAACCCAATCAATGATGTTGTTTTTGAACCACATGGCGATAGGCAAGAGACCATACATCGACGAGACGGAAGCAAGGACTGGACGCGATTGGACTCGTTCAACATAAATCAAATACAGAAGCGATGAACCAACAACCAAAATGATCGAAAGGAAGAGCATTGAAATGTGTTCTTTTTGCAGGATGACGATGTAGTAGCGAGCTAGAGACCGCCCCAGGAGACGATGTTCACTGAGGAAAAACGTCACTATGCAAACAACCATGAATGGCAAGAATAGTTGAGTTGGTATCTTCAATCCTGAAGATTTCAAATGAAATCGGTCAATCATTACGTAAACAAAGATACACAAGCCCAGAATCGATAATCTTGTTTCAGGAAACATGACGGTTGCGATAAGCAGACCACCCAATGCAATGACATAGCCTGATGAGTAATCCTCTGCACTCCATTTTTCGGATTTCAAGAGCAACATTCCTATCACAAAGACTGTAATGGGCAGGAAAACGCCGACTGGATAATACAGAATTGCGAGAGTATCTCTGTTGTATGAGAGGCTCATGGACAAAGCCGAGATTCCAAGGAATGATAGAGAAGCCCAAACCATGTGTTTTCGAGAACAATTGATTTGACTGAGTCCATAAATGAGGATGCAGGCAATACCGAGAAATGCAACTCCACTGAGAATTAAATCCGATTGCCGCATTCCGATTTGATCGGCATTCAATCGTTCCCATTCGATTTCATCAGAACTTAAGCCTTCGATATGAGGATGACCTTCTTCAATAAGCCAATTGTTTCTAGCTACTGCAGCATCCCAATTCCACTGTTCGTATGCTTGGTATTCTTCATCGGTTAGCACAAACGCATCCAGTGGCACCTTGCCGTGAATTGCATGTGGTAAAGGAAGTCCAAAGATCATCGAAGGCATGGTAGCTAAATCTCTCTGAGTCATGTCTTCAACTGTGACGCCGCTGGCAATGTTTGGACCCCACATGAATGCAGGAACGTTGCGCAAGATTTCAAGATCCGAACCGTGTTGTCCTGAATCTGTTAATCCATGATCGGAGGTGACAAGGACCGTCCAATCCTCAGAAAGTTCCTGAAAAACTTCCTCTAAATGCGAATCCAACCAACGCAATTTTTCATCATATTCTGGAGAATCTGCAGCACCATATCGATGGCCAACACTATCGAGGCCAGACAGATGAGTAACGATGATATTACGGGATTGGGAAAATCCTTCAGGAGGTGCCCCTCGAGCCCATCGCTTCAATTCTTCAAGTCCTTCTTCATCACCTTGGTAGTAATCGGCATGACCATAACGAGCTTTGTAGAACGGAACTTTGTCTCGGTCCGGAATCAAATCTTTCCAGACATAATCACCAATAATTCCGACATGATTGTCCGGCTCGCCATCAGCATTTCCGTCATGCGTCGTTGCCAGATTGAATCCATCGATACTCCCTGGATGTTTAGGACGGAAGTTTTGCAGTGCATCGTTCGGTCGTGAAGGAACACCGGTTGCCATTTCCTTAACACACATCGCCGTCATTGTGAGGAAATTGGTCCGTACCTCAAGGTAAGCTCCATCCTGAACACGACGATTCAAATTCGGCATCAATTCAGGATCGCTCATTGAGTCAATTCGCCCCCCATCAAGGACAACGAAGAGAAAACCCTCCGTCAGTGGTTCATCTGGATAAGGGGACGGTTCAACCCCCTCCATGGGAACCGGCGCATCAGACACAATGTAGTAGCCTGTATGAACGAGAGATGGTAAACAAAACAACGCCACCATTGCAAATGCAACAATGGCTATACGGGGGAGTCTCATTCAACTTTTCACCGATGCACATTGCTTATGATGATTTCACCAATGTTACTGATTTCAACCCAATTCCCCATTAAAGTCAAACCGCACCGGCATCACCCCAGCACATGGCCAATCAGGTGCAAGGCTCGGAAACGATTCTTTCCATGCTCCAAACGGACCATGACATTCGGCTTGTCCTCGTTGATAGAGAAATGGACACGAAAGCGCTACGACAAGAATGTGAACGCCAAGGCATCCCGCTTGAGGAAGGATCAACCAACGATCTATGGCGTATGTCAGCAATTGGAAATACTGATGCATTAGCCCTTATCGGTAGGGAACCGCATGGTTCACTTCAGGAAATCTTTGAACGCGGCGGTTCAATATGGCTTCTCGATGGCGTCCAATATCCAACAAATCTTGGATTCGGAATACGAACGATTGAGGTGAGTGGTGCAGACGCGGTTGTTCTCAACATTCCAAGAACACATCAAGATCGACGAACGATTCGTCGCTCAAGCATGAGAGCAGATCGATTTATTCCCGTTGTTTACAGCGATACTACATCCATCATCAACGAAGCAAAAAAGAACAACTTCAGAATTTTAGCAGCAGAAGATATCGGAACTGTTGAACCTTGGGATACCGACATGACTGGTAACGTGTTGTTTGTTGTCGGAGCTGAACGTGAAGGAGTTTCACAAGAAGTCCTAGAAGCATGTGATGAAATTGTCCGATTGCCAATGGATGGATTCGTCCCTTCATACAATCTTCAAGTTGCGATTAGTGTTCTTGCAGTTGAATCCTTAAGACAAAGAAAAGGCGACTGAAAGGAGTGTACATGGATATTATCGAACAACCCTTGCTGAAACCTCTGCTTCATTTATTTCGTGGTTGAATATACTTAGCGTTCAGAATGAATATCGCTCTACTCGACAGTTGAAGTATCAATGACTAAAAAATGAGTTAAATATTCTACTTCGCAATAATCGTTGAACAAATCGATTAAATTTTTATCTTCAAGGAGACTGATATATTCAAGGAATCTTTGGTATGCTACATGGTTTTGCTCTTCAACCGTTGAATTATCATTTATTTCATTAATGAATAGTGTGTGATATTCCAATAGTTCCTCAGATAAACCAATGTTGCAAACTTGTAACTTCCCATCACCATTTGCATCCGTAACGTTCCATTCATCGGCCTTTGTTTGGTTGAAATTTGTATTAAACATGGTGAATCCAATGCCTTGATCCGTGAAAATATAACCTACATTCCTTTCAGTGGTTTCATACATTGCAAATATCGGTGAGGAATAGGTGGAAGTGTCAATCCATATCCCGAGTTCTTTTGTTGAGTTCAATGGGACCTCGAAATTCATTTCATTGCCATTAAATTCTCCATCAATACATCCAACGTAAGGTTTCTCATCACAAGTAACTAGCCTTTGATTCTCAAGTGTAACATTGTTACCGTTTTTTATCTCTAACTCAAAAGCGAAATATGAAGAGAAGTAATACAACTCATCAACATCCATGCCATCACTGTTGTTGATTTCCCCTTCAGAAAAATCCAAGCAACCTGGTAAACAAAAAGTGAAACATAATATCGTGAATGAGACTAACACAAACCTTGCCATTGTATTTTTTATGTAATGAAATCTAATTATGATTTCCACAAGTTATGGCTTGAGAAATTTATCACTGAATTACTAAAATACATCGATGTATGGAAATAACATCCTTTCATTCGTATTCAAACACAAGGGTACGGTTGTATCCGTATACGTATTCGAGGGGATCCGTTGTATACACCTTTTTTCATGCATCTAAATCTTGACTCTGATTTAAATTAAACACGATACTTTCAAAATCGGAATTTTTTAAGTTTGATTTTATTAATTCCTTCTCCAATTTATTCTTGTGGATTTTTTTCCATCCTTTTACTGCACAAATAACCTCCATAATGTCATGCCCTCTAATGTATGAGCATTGAGCGAGGTCTTTCCTCTGAAAATTCGCTAATGTGTCCTCATATACCCCTTTTTTCATCATTTTTTCAAAATATTTTTTTGTTAATGATCCCATTGATTTTGATTCTTTCTTCAAAGCACCTACGAGACTTTCGAATGAAACTCTTTCAGTAACTGAAGTCAAATTCTTCAACAGTCCCGAGAAATTTGCGTACACGACACCATGATTTGATCTCTCCATGCTGTGTTTGTGATATCTCAAACAACCAAGCATAGACGAAATAGCCAAGATTCTGATGTGCTCAGAATCCCTGCATCCGATTGATTGTAGGTAATTTTCGACATTGTGATATGAAATTAATTTTGTATCTAGATCAGTAGCCGGAGAGGTGTCGAAAATATTCTTCGAGTATGGAAGAATAGAGTCTCCAGGTTGATTCATCGAATCTACAGCAAAGTCGTAATCTGCATCAACAAATGCATAGAGGTTGGAATAATCATCCGCATACTCATTTACGAAACCAAGAATGTAATCTTTATTCGATTCGACATTTATGTCTTCTTCATGAAGGTTGAGTAATGTGACCCCTCTTATACGATGTTCTCTCAGTAATTTTGAGAAAAAGGAATGATCAAAATTACCCTCCAACATGAGGAATTTTTCTCCATTGTTAATCGCTCTCATCATCCTGTATACTATCCCTCCTTCGGTGAAGGTGTATTTTGGAGAGGAAATAAAATCACTCTCCAGCCCCTAATTCTTTGGCAAAATCAAAGTTATTTGCCAATATACTCGGAGAGTGTGTTGCAACAAAAATTTTGACGTTATATCCACCTTCTGCTTCATCGCCATAGCGTTCCTGAAACACGAGTAAGTCAAGTAAATTAGAGATAAAATCTCTTTGCCAAGAAATGTGTAGCGAAAGCTCGGGTTCATCAATGATCACAATATTTTCATGGGTGTCTCGATTTCTTTTCATGGAACTAAAAATTTTCCAATATAGAAGTGTGAGTTGCTTTTCTCCTGAGGATAATAGCGACAAAGGGATATTCTTACCCATTGAGTTGAATACCTCTACTTTGCCATTTTTGTTTAAAGTGATTGTTTTGTCGAAGTGTTTACTTAGGATTTTTGTAATAATCCAAAATGAGGAAAGATCAGAAATCGCGGATAAAACGCTCTCAGCACTTACATTGTGTTGATTTAATACCACCTGTTTTGGGTTTTTTTCAGGTGAAGTCGCTAGCATACCATCTAATTCCTCAATTGTTTCTTGCAAATCTGGAATACATATGGCAAATTTCTCCTCATTTTGATTGAGTTCCAATAGAGAAAGCTCGATCCAGAGATGAGTGTTTTCACGATCTCGGCTGATGTCATTCCAAGTATTGAAGCCCCATTTGCGGACGTCATCGCTGTATGGTTGTTGATAAAACTGAATGTCATCTTCTGCCTCTAGTCCCTCCGCCTCAATCATGGTTTTTATGTTCCGAACCTGCTCTTTGAGGAAATCGATTGCTTCAAAATGTCTCTTTTCAACTTGTTTTGCGAATTCGATTAAATCTGAGTTTGAATTATATCGATCACCAAGTATCCTAGATACGGGCAGGAACACCATATTGACATTATCTCTGTAAAGATTGGGTGCGTGATGGTTCTCGGACCAGTAAAGCGAACCTTGGGGGCGCAAATGTTCGTCCTTCACGAGGAAAAAATCCGATAACATATGGCTGTGATAATATCGATTCATGTTATTTTTTAGAAACCCAGGGAACAGGGTATTCTCGTTGTTTTCAAATTGAATTTCAGGGTTATAAAATGCGGCATTTTTGATTTGAATATTAGCATAAAGTTCCGCTGGCAGATGGTAATTGAGAAAATCAATCGGAGAGACTGTTTCTCCCTCCTCGTCAATTATTTGTATCTTTGTCGAGTATAGTTTGTTCTTATCGATTTGGTACCGTTGATTTGATTCTCTCGATATCGAGTATGAGTTTGAATTAAAATAATTAGAGGCGATATCATCCCAATCATCATCGGTTAAGTCCCATTCAGACAACATACGTATATATTCAGATTTAGAAACAGATCCTCCCATCAATTTCCATATGTCGTTTTGTTGTTGAAACAAAGGCATGAGATCAGAAAAAATCTGATCCAATTCTTTACTTTTTGTATGAATTTTCCTATTTATCTCTCTCCTCGCTTCGAAAACAAATCCTACTGTGTTTACGATAGTATCTGCCTCAATGTTGCCATGGACATCCGATATACCCACGTCTATCTTCGAGTTCGGCCGTCTAATCAGTTCATATACCTCATGTTCAATAAAATTTGGAAGATTGATTTGGATATCATAACTCCTTGCATCTTCATCCTCAAACCATTCCAAAATAGGTTCATGCGGGTCGAAAACGTTGTTCACTTGCCCATCAATCTCAAGCATTTCTTCTACATCATCGGTATACAGATACAAATAATCTGTGTGCTCTCGGGGGATTATCCGCTTTGTCGAGAGTTTTACCCTCTCAAAAGGGAGTCGCATTAACGATATGTAGTCTCTACTCAACAAGGACTTAATTATGGATAGCACTGTTGTCTTTCCCGAACCATTTAGCCCGTAGAGAAGAACAGCATTTTGATCATCTTGAAATTCAATGATCTCATCATAGAGTCCGAATAAACCGAAAATCTCAACCTTTTCAATTATGGAGACGCTATGCCTCTCGCCTTTACTCATGCTATTCCGTCCGAATCGTGTAAAATAAACCATCCTATGTTTTTCAAAAGTCCATGTATCACACACGGATTACTATTTGAATGTGGAGCATTTACTACAATTTTAAGAAATGAAAAATAATCAAGTGCATGAATAGTTTACTTTTGTTCACAAGGGGTTATTCTAAACACCCTTGTGTATAATCCACCTGTTTACAAGGGCTCTCAGAGGACCCTTATCAACGGTACCCTTGTAGTCAATTCAGATATTCCAATTCTTTTGGTCGCAACACATCAATCAGTGCCCAATCGTTTTGTTCTTTTTCAAAGAGTGCAACAGCTGCAGTTGGCATCACTTCAAGGCGATTTGACAATTGATGAACAAGAATCTCACTTCCTGGATTATGACTCAATAACATTGTTGTCTTTCCTTCTTCAATTTGTTCAACAGCTTGCAATAATGTGCTTATGTTTGAATGGTAGAGGCTTGGTTCAACATCAATACTTGAATTAAGTGAGATTGGTTCCATCAGTTCAAGAGTTTCAATGGTCCGTTTGGAAGAACTCACTCGAATTCGGTCAGGAATCCAATCACGATTGAGCAATTCCTGTGCGATTCGGGGTGCATCTCTGCGACCACGCTTGTTCAATGGACGATCGTGGTCATCCAAATTTGCATCCGGCCAGCTGCTTTTGGCGTGACGCATGATGATGAGGCGAGTACGCATAGTTCCAACTCAAGAGTCGCGCCAACGTCGTTTCTGAACAGAACGAAGGAAAACGTCCTCATACGATTCTGCTTGTCCTTCAAGGGTGAATTTTTCGAGGACGCGCTTTCGACCTTCCTTTGCTTTCTTCATTCGCTGAACGTGTCCATTGAGTTCATCACAAACTGCTTTTGCAAGTCCTACGAAATCTCCACGATCGAAGAGACCTCCAACCGTATCATCAATCATTTCTGTTAATGGGGCCTGGTCAACAGTGACAACAGGCGTTCCTGATGCAAGAGCTTCGAGTGGGATGAGTCCTTGTCCTTCGTAATAGGATGGGAACACGACCAGATCTGCAGAACGATAATGTTGAGCAAGATCTTCAAACGACATTGCACTCTTGATGAATAACGATTGACTAACGCCTAATTCTTCTGCTATCTTCAGGAGTTTTTTCTTCATGTGCCCTCGACCGACAATGACGAGTTTCGCATTCTCATGTTCTTTGAGAATCAATGGTAATGCTCGCAAGAGTGAGACATATCCTTTCCGTGCGACAAGGCGACCAACTGCAAGAATCATTGGCGTCTTTGTTTTTGGATCGTAATTGAGAGCTTCTTCATCTGCACAACCGTACTCTTTTCGAATTCGTTCATGTGCGAGTTGTTCCTTTTCATGGTCTTTATTCGGAGGCCTGAAGACGCGAGCATCGCATCCATTGTGTACAACTTCGATATCCGAATCATCAGGTATCTTGTAGAATTCATGAAACTCTTTTTTGGTTGAGCGAGAGACTGCTACACAGCATGTTGATTCGAGGACGCCTGCACGCTCATAACGAGCATACCAGCCAGCCGTGAGGCGAATAGCGAGGTCGTTCGGATTTCTCCACGTTGCCGCCTCTCGATTCAATGCAGCTCGACGAACACCTTCTCGCTCACCAATCCAAGAACCATGGAGTGTGCTCACGACTGGAGCAATGTTTTCTTCGATGTACCGAAACTGTTTGCGAGTCCAAGAAACAAGGGGAAGATGGACACTGACAACATCGATCGAGCGACGTCGCTTCAGTTGATTGAGAGCCTTAATGGCGTGCTTACCAAAGGACTTGGTAAATGACATCGGTAGAGGAGCCCATCGAACTGGAATGACTTCAACACCTGTTTGGGTCGGTGGCATTTGCTTGTGTTTTCGAGTGATAACGGTCACTTTGTGTCCGCGTTGGGCCATGTGGCCAGCAAGGTTGTAAACGACAGAACCCATTCCACCCCATCGTGGAGGGTACTCTCCGGAGACCATCACAATGTGCATGAACAGCCCAGGAAACAATGTTGTTTGAAATTAACGTGAACTACCATCAGGAATTTCTAATTTTTCTTATGCCAACTGTAAGCCCTGCCAACAGACGTTATCCTGTAGAGTGTTTGGTTTTCTTTATTTCGTTCGATAACTCGAAACGATTCTCCCATGTCAACCATGATCGAAAGATGTTTCGTGATCAATGACTGTGTTAGGTCTTGTCGATTTCTTTTTGCATACTCTTGTATGTCTTTACTCTTGAACCAAGAATCCTCATTGTACCTCTTTCGCTCTTCATCATGCCAAGCCTGAACATAGGAAAATATACGAGATGTTCCACTTTTTCCTCTGAAAAAATCTCTTGCTCTGTTAATGTCATCAAAGAGTGGCAATTGTGCAATTCTGAACGTTTTTTCAGGATCAAATAAATGCGTATCATGTTTTGTAAAATCATTTGTTATTGTCAACAAATGACATCGTAATTGAATGGATTCAAGAGAAAGTGATGTTAATCCAACGAAATAACCCAATGCTAGATCCTCTGAGATGACAACATCAAATGATTGAGTACTGTTTTTTTCAACATCGCTAGTAATCCAGCGAGAAAATGATTCCCCTAGTGCAAATGGATAATCAGAACAACTTAGTGGCTGGACCATAATTTCAAGATTTTTGTTTCTAGAGGACAAAAAGGATTGAAGTTGTCTGAGATTCGTATCAACGGTACTACCGATTTTTGCAGTGTGGATAAGTACAATTCTCGGACAACTGAATTGCTGTAAAAGCTGGTCAACTTTCTCCACGGCAGTCCTCGATAGGGGAATCACCAATGTCTTCATGATTTGACTAAATTAAACGATATTATCAATATATCGTTAAATTATCTAGTTTTTTTCACTAAAGCACACATATAATCGTTAAATTATGATTAATTTACAATAAATTTAACTATATACATCCCTCTCCTAATTGAATTCATGCAAGCAATCTGTGCATCTGTAGCCACATTAATCGATTGGGAAAACCTTGATACTCGAAAGGGCAGAAAAAATAAAATTGATTTTGCTAAGATAAACAACTACATCGAGACTCTAGGTAGGAAGAGTGTTACATTAGCCTTGGCTGGATTTTCAGATCGAAATGGGAGTTTAGTCAGTGTGATGCACAGATTTGGTATCGAGCCTCGCTTTACTAACGTTAAGAAAATTTTTGAAGATAGGTCGAAAAACACAAAAACTTCATTTTTGAAAAATGCAGCAGACATTCACCTTACCGTTGAAGCTCTAAAGATTGCAATCAACTATCCTCACATCTCTACTTTTCTTTTGGTCACAGGCGATGGTGGATTTGTTCCCCTCGTTCGGGAATTGAAATGTCTTGGGAAAAACGTCCACGTTCTTGCGAGAAACAACCAGTGTTTGAGCAGTGATCTTAAAAGAGAGGTAGACAGTTTCTCAATTTACGATGAACTGGAGGAATGCGAATGAAGAAAATCGCTGTAGTTGGCTTGGGTTCAGTTGGCTCTTCCGTCCTGAGCGGGATGTCAAAGCACCATTCATGCGTCGGGTATGACATTGATGGTCGCGGTGACTGGGAAGACGTTTTGAGTTCTGATTTTGCCTTTGTCTGCGTTCCAACGAATGCGGGCCATGATGATTGTTTAGACGTGAGTATCGTTCACGAGGTTATTAATCGATTAAATCGAACAGGATACGATGGAACAATCGTCGTGAAAAGTACATTACAACCCTATACGATGGAAGCTTTGCATAAAGAATTCCCATCACAAAAAATTTGTTATATGCCCGAATATCTTCGAGAAAAAAATGCTCTTGAATGGTTTGAAAATCCAGATAGGTTAGTCATTACCGAGCCGAGTGAAATTGCAAAATCAGTTCTCGATTTGTTCACCTGGGTGAATGATGCTGTACCAAGAATCATCATGACATGTATCGAGGCTGAAATTGCCAAACTCGCACACAATGCATACATTGCAACAAAGGTTACATTCACGTGTGAAATCGAAAGGCTTTGTATCCTTCACAATGCTCGAGCTCGGAAAGTTATGAATTCGATTTGGGTTGATCGAAGAATTGGAAACATGGCGCATCTTGAGCCTGGGTTGGGAGGTTTTGATGGAAAATGTGTACCAAAAGATACCTTCGCTTTAGCAAAATTCGATACGGAACGAAATTCGTTGCTTCATATTCTGAAATCCCGCGGATTGGAAGATAATGTTCGAAGGCATCACCATCATGCTGAAAAATTAGCCGCCGCTCTCAAGCAGAAAAAAAACTCCTTCCCATCTTCCGCTTTCTCAATTTTAGCGAGTCTATTCATGTCTGTCATAACATATGGGTTGATTGCAGGAACCGTAATTCTCGCAGTTATTGGGGCTGGTACTATTGGATGGGAGAGCACGTCTCAACTTGTTGGTGAAACGAAATTTTTAGATGGAAATGTGACACTTAGCGAAGGAGATGTTGTGTTCGTAAGCGAGATTGTGTTTGATTCAACGGGAGTTTACACCACTTCAAGTCATCAATGCTACTCGAACTATGAGGGGGGTAGTGATTGCTCAACCACCTACCATGATCACATCAAATACAATTGGAACGAGTACTGGTTTTACAGTACTAATAACGGATTGAATACTTGTTTGACCGATCCTTGTGATTTAATTGGAGAAGTCCAAGAGTCTGGAATAATTGAGGTAATTGATTGGAGGCATGCAAATGAATAATGAGGTTATTGTTGCTTTGATTACAACATACAATCGCCCCTTACTGCTAAAATCAAGAGCACTACCCTCTGTCAAGCGTCAAACACTCAGTCCTGATGTTGTCTTACTTGTAGACAATTCAGATGATAAATCAATATCAGAAAAAAACAAGGAAAATTTTGTTGATCTCTTTCCCGATGGGATTTATTTGAAAAATAAGGGATTCCCAAGTGCAGCTGGGACTTGGAATTATGGTCTAGATTACATCGCTAAAAACTACCCTAATTCATGGACTGCAATTTTGGATGATGATGATGAATGGTTGGATCATCATCTCCAAGAGAACAGCAATTTCATGAAAGGTTACGATGTAGTTATAGGAGGGATCCGAACACTTCTTGACGGAGAGTCAATTGAAGAAAGAATACCAAGCAAAATAACGTTGCGCGACGTTTTTTCCACAAATCCCGGTTGGCAAGGTTCGAATACATTTATGAAGACAGAATTGCTCAACAACGCTGGATGTTTTGACGAATCCTTGTTTTGTACTCACGATCGAGATTTGGCAGTTAGAATCCTCTCAATGAATGGCGTACGCATTGCTTTCACAGAAAATGTGAGTGTAAATTATTTCCTCGACAGAGAAAGAGAATCGTTAACCCTGTCAGAATCGAAAGGAAAGCAGACTGGTCTACTGCAATTCTATGTAAAGCACAAGCATTTAATGAACAAAAAAGACGAGGAGAATTTTATTTCCAGAGCCAAATTTTTTGGTGTAGATGCAGATATGTTTTCTATAAGTGATACAACTAAAGACGAGCCAGGATTTCCCGCATTACCACCTTCACCCAAAACAAGATTTGGACAAGGATTCGCACTCCGAAGATGGAATCTCATGCAAGCATGGTGGCGATTTAGAAATCGGAGATCATTGACAAAAATCTTTGGCCGACAATTCACTCGGTCAAGGGATAAAATTGAGATCGATTTAACCTATGAATGCAATCTGAATTGCTATGGTTGCAATAGGTCATGTCGACAAGCTCCAGAAAAAATGCATATACATTTAGATCAAATTTCTAACTTCATCGAAGATTCGATTAAACGGAAAATTTACTGGAAGCGCATTCGACTGCTTGGCGGGGAACCTACGTTACACCCCGATTTTGAGGAAATCTTGTACATGTTTTCCAAGTATAAATCGGTGTATCCACGGACGAGGCTTGAGGTCACAACGAATGGTTTTGGGCGTAAAGTAAAAAGAAATATTATTCGAATACCTCCCTTTTTTCACGTAGAAAACACTTCAAAGACATCAGCACATCAAGAGGGATTTTACGCATTCAACATGGCACCAGTTGATGATAAAAGATACAAGAAGTTGGATTTCTCCAATGGGTGCTCAAATATTGAAGATTGCGGAATTGGATTAACGCCAAATGGGTATTACCCTTGCACCCTTGCTGGGGGTATCGATCGGATACTTGGTTTAGATTTGGGCCGAAAAGAGATTCCACACATTGATGATAATATGCTGGACTTACTCGAAGAGTTCTGTAGGATGTGTGGAAGATTCAAATCAAGGGTTTTCAAACCACCCTGGATAAACGATAACCCCAAAAACAAATCTCAAGAATGGACCGAAGCATACCAAAAATGGAGTGAAATTCATGAGTGACTTGATTGAACTTTCAGATGTCATGTATGGGCAGCATATTACATTATCACAAAAGATAGTCGACCCTGACCGCGTAGATGTTGTCGTGACAACATTGATCCATAATCATCCTAATGGGCCGATTCCTGCTGTTGAGTCCTTTTTACAACAGAAGAGCAAAACGAATAGTATCATGTTAATTCTGGACGATGGAACCTCAGATTATGTCATCGAAGATAGTAGAATTTACATCGCTAGAATACCAGAATGTAACGTTGCAAGAGGAAGAAATTTTGCATATGAAATTTGCAGACAAATTTTCCCCAATGATACGTGGATATGTAGGCTTGATTCTGATGATACTCTTCAAAATGAGTTCGCACTGAGGAACATACACAATCAAATAAAAAATATGCACATTCAATGGGCTCTAGCAGGAAATGATTTGATTCTGGACGATGAAAAGCTGACTCGAGACAACCCTGTAACTGCAGATTTCAAGAACCATGAATTTGTTCTCTCAAGATTGGAGAAAATGGCAGATGGAGAAGAGACCGCAGAGTTACCATCCTGTAATTTGTGGAAAAGAAATTCCTTCCGAATCTATTATCCTGAGGTAGATTCTGCAGAAGATCATTGGTTGGTTTCAAAACTCTTACTCAAACACCAAGATAAAGGGCAAATATTGACTGGTTTCAAACACGCAAATTATCACCTGAAGGGCAACAATACTCAGAATAACATTCTCTCGGGGAAATATTCTGAATCAAGGCAGCTACTTTACAACTCATTGAACACAAATTCAACTTCGATAGAATGCATTGATTGGGGCCTTGAAGGAATGGTATTCAGGCATAGCGATAAAGTTGTCAAGACATTCAACAAACAAACCATCAATGAAGAGCAAATAAGTTGGCTATCATCCCTTGATGACGCTCCAATACTCAAGGTTTCCTGGGAAGCTATTGATGGTCAATGGACTGCAACCTCAAAATTTCAACCAAACAATGAACCTGAAGATGTATCTCGCGAAATGATTAGCAGATTCATATCTTCCTGCATAAAAAGCCGAATTGTTTGTTTAAATGTGAATAAGAAAAATATGTACATTGACGAGAAAAATGCGTTATCATATATTGATATAGGATCTTCAATTGTTCCATTTGAGGCTCGATTTTTCAGAGACATGTGTTTGAGATTATACCTTTCCTTCGTGTTAGGCTATTCCTCCCATGAGCTTTCAGTATTGACAAAAACTTTCAGAAATAACATAGGACAAATGAAAAAATTTGAAGGTTTTGAGGATTTCTTTTCACGTGAAGTACAATTGTACAATTTGAATCAAGGTTTCTTTCGAAAACCAGCAAGGGATATCAAAGCAGATAAGGTAAACCACGAGAACACTACTCTATTGATCAAAACATGTGCAATGGATTACAGGTTAATTAGAAATCAAGTTCAGCATATCGTTCGGCAGGTTACAAGATTCGATATTTTCGAAAAGACTGTATTGTTGATTGATCCGAAGCGAACCAACTTCTTGCGCCAACACGATGACGGAAATCTAGATCGTTTGTTCGATGAAGCTCAGAGACTCAAGAAAGAGAATTGGATCGATGAGATTCTTATTTCGCCAAATGAGGATAAACGACTCGTAATGCATTGTCTGGAGGAGTGGTTTGGCCTCAGTTCAATCTCTACACATACGAAGTCTGGAGTTCCGCTGTTTCCTCAATTATGGGGATTTGAGCAAATACAAACAAGATATGTTTTCCAAATGGATTGCGATGTTCTCTTTCATTGTTCAGTGGATGATAAATCCATAACGGAGATGCATGAAGCTATCAAGTTACAAAATACATTTGGCGTTGGATTTAACATTCCACAGGACGCTGAGACACATTTTAATGCGTATCAAGGAAGCTTCGTGCCAGAAGTAAGATGTGGTTTGTTCGATTTGAAACGTTTGCTACAACAAAGGCCATATCCTAACAATCTAGTCGATAAAAAATTCGAGCGAAGTTGGTACAGATCGATTGAGAAATTCCAAAACATGAGCGATTGGCAATCGCTCAGAGGAGGTTTTGGTAGCACTTACTACATTCATCCAATGAACAGCGTAAAGAAAAATTTTGAGTTCTATGACAGATGTATTGATTTAGTCGAACAAGGAAAGATTCCAGATGAACAAAGAGGGCATTGGGATATCGTTGAATCTGAGCATTTGTGGAAATATGAAGAAAGAAAGGAAAAACTCGTATTCTACACTCATACAAGGAAACCGATTCAACACTTTTTGAGAGGTTTAGTTGTAAGTATAGCTAAGCAAGTTGATGTCGATGCCGGTTTGGTTATATTTTGCGACCAAACGAAGTCAAACAAACTTGAATGGTTATTGGAATTAATCAGTGAACATCCAGGAAAAATCACAATTGTCAGGAAGCGATTCAGTGAATTTTCAAAGGATGTGATAGGAGAGTATCTCAGCGAAATCTGTACAAATAATCAATCGAAAATTATCGAACTAAATCCCAGAGAAATTTTGTTTGATAAGATGGTTTGTAAGGAGTTAATCGCCCTTAATGGAGAGAACATCAACCTTCGCGCTCACCTTGTTCACCGGCCGCTAGGTATCGAACATAAGGTATCGTATTATGCACCAGATAACCATAATTTGGCTTTGAGCACCAATGAACAGAATTCTGAAGGAATATCCACAAATGGGTTTGATATCCTCAACTATGATAGGAAGTTTTCAAATTCTCTGGAAGATGAACGAAGAACGAACTACATCCCAAACCTCAACAAATTGGAAATTGATATTACATATTTTTGTAATTTGACTTGTGCTGGTTGTAGTCGATCAAGCGCGCAAGCGCCAAGTAATATGCATATGCCAATTCAAATGATCCAAGAATTTCTTGAGAGTTCATCGAGAAAAGGTAAGCAATGGGAAAGCATCCATATCCTCGGTGGTGAACCGACACTTCACCCAAATTTCGTGGAAATTATCATGATGATTGAAGAATGGTTGGAACAAAATAGTCCTGATACAGAAAGAAAGGTTATTTCAAATGGAGTCAGTCGAAAAACGATAAAGAATTTATCAGCAATACCCAAAAAATGGAGATACGACAATTCGTTTAAACATGACAGAGAAGCAGCTACTCAGCATTTTGAACCATTTAATTACGCACCAAAAGATATCGAAGAGTGGAAAAACCAAGATTTCACCAAGGGTTGTTATATTACTCAAGACTCTGGGATCGGCTTGTCTCCATATGGCTACCATCATTGCGCCATTGCAGGTGGTATTGAACGGATATTTAATTTTGGATTGGGATTTGATGAACTCCCCGATCACCCGTGGCAATTCCTAGACATGATGAAAACATACTGCGCACTCTGCGGGCACTTTCTAAGCGATATTCCTCTTGAAAGATCACAACGAAAGGTGATGGATATCGATCCAGGTCTTCAGAGTCCATCATGGAAAAAAGGTTACAAATTATGGGGGGTAAATGGAGATGCTTAATCGAAAATCAAAAACGTATTTAGTCAGTGGAGGCGAGGGATTTATTGGAAGAAATTTGGTTGATACTTTAGTGTCCCAAGGGCACAATATCATTGTCGTTGACAACAATGTCACAAGTTATCCAAGACGAAATATCGCAAATGTCAAAGTCATCAGAACCTGTATAAGCAAAGTAAAGATTGAAGAAGAATTGGACGGCATTTTCCATCTTGCATCAGTAGCGGCTCCTCGCCTATTCAAAAAGCAGGTTTTTGATGTAATCTTACCCAATACTGCTGGTACATTGAACATGATTGAGCACGCAAAATTGAATTCATGTCGACTCTTATACGCATCCTCAAGTGAGGTTTATGGGAGTTGTGGAGCGATATCTCAACAGAAAATGTCCGAGAAAAGTTTTGGATATCATCAATTACTTTCTGACAAAAGTGTTTACAGCACCTCAAAATCCATGGGAGAGGAACTTATTATGCACGCAAAAAGAGAATCTTTGGATTCTTGTAGCATGAGAATTTTTAATGTGTATGGTCCAAATATGGACACTACTCTCAATGGAAATGGCAGAGTCTTTCCAAACTTTTTCAATGCCATAAGAAAATCAAGACCAATCAACATCGATGGTGATGGTAGTCAAACAAGGTCGTTCTTGTTTATTGATGACTGTGTAAGCGCCATCATAGGTCTTATGCAAGCTAAGGTTGAATTGCCTACAGTCGTTAACATTGGTTCTGAAGAATCGTGTACAATTCATGAACTTGCAGACCTAATTGCAAAAAAAATGAAGTTAAACTACGAAGTAAATTACACGATTCGTTTGTCTGGAGACCCTGACTGGAGATTAGCAGATTGTAGTTTAATCGAAGGCCTGATTGGTTGGTCTGCACGCACATCCCTCTCAGATGGGATTTCAAAAATTATTAGCAGTGGTTGAATGAGACTAGGAAAAACCGATCCAATAACTGACATTCCAAACAGCCAGAATTGGAAGCTGTTCAGAAGTCCGATGCCGTTTGGTCGCTTTGAGCAAAGTCATGGTGCAATTATCAATTCATGGCTGGATAATGAAATCGACATCGTCATCTCCACGAATCCGATCAGCGAGTTTATCGAAAAAACTGGAGAGAATAAGTTGATTGATATTGAAAACCACAACTTTACGATTATCCATTTCCCAATTCAAGACAGAGGGGTCCCAAGTTTAAGTAATCTTATTTCTCTTGTAGAGAAGATCCTCATTGAACTAAATGAAAATAAGAGAATCGTCGTTCATTGTAGTGCAGGAATAGGCAGGACCGGTATGATTCTTGCCTGTATACTGATTCGAAGTGGAGACTATTCGGTTTCCGAAGCAATTTCACAGTTATCTAACTTAATACCAAAAATAGGACCTGAGAATAAATCCCAGAATGACATGATTCAGCAATATTTTTTGCATTGTCACCAATACAAATCGGATTGAATGAGAGAATCCTTGTATGGTCCCCACTCCCGGACTTGAACCGG
This sequence comes from Thermoplasmatota archaeon, assembly GCA_036019775.1. GTDB lineage: Archaea > Thermoplasmatota > Poseidoniia > Poseidoniales > Poseidoniaceae > MGIIa-L2. The sequence continues at coordinate 118 of JAYXXD010000003.1, read as the reverse complement.
GGACACCCTGATGTCTGCTGAGACGTTGTTTTTTCCAACTACAGTCAGGTGCTCTACCAACTGAGCTAAGTGAGGTAGTCCCTGCGACCGCCTCGTTCTATTTATTCTCATCGTCAAG
>JAYXXD010000002.1:0-60641 GCA_036019775.1 Thermoplasmatota archaeon | reverse complement strand
AAACCAGTACTCAAACCCATCATACATCCCATCGTCATCGGTATCTGGATTGGTCGGGTCCGTCATTCCCAAAAGAAGAGAGATGAATACATTTGGAGGTTCACCGGATTGCCACGCATTGAAATCATCCAACAAACGTTTACCACGCGAATCCTTTGAAATCAAAATCTGGAAAACACGTTGTGCTTTCTTCGTTGGTTCTTGTGCATCACCATCTTCGTGTAAGAGAGGTGCATCGACTGGAGCATCAATACCATTCTCTGGGTTGGAGGTTGCTAAAGCAAATTCTTGCAAATCAGCAAGACCATCGTCATCGCTATCGAAGTTTCCGTCCCCTGCAACAACTGGATTCAACGTCCATGTTTGAGCTGACAGGTTCCAAGAGGTGAAGAGCAATTCCATACCGTCGATGATTCCATCACCGTCTGTATCGACGTTATTTGGGTCTCCAGTAGGGCCTGTTTGATTGTATTGTTCCTCGGTTATGTATGTTCCAAACGAGAAAGTTGTTGACGATGTTGGCCATTGCTGGAAGGCATATGCTGAACCAAGTGTTGTCACGAACCATTGTGGTGAGGAACGGTTGGAATTCGTTTCTGACAACTCAGCATCGATCAGGTTGTATTCCTCCCAGTTGGTCATTCCGTCATCGTCGGCATCGAGCCATCGGTCACTCGGTTGGAGTGGATTTAATGTCCATTCGTCATCAATAACATTCCAACGAGCAAACCATATCTCCCATCCATCTGGCATTCCATCATCATCTGAATCGGCGCTAAATGGGTCCGTGGAACCCTTCTCAATCGGGAGTTGGCTTGCAAGAATTGCACCACTGGCACGATTTGCAAAATCTGCTTCAGGCGTCCCAAATTCAGAGATGTTATCAAAAAGATCGGTTGTAAATCCATTTGGCAACTCAACACCATCCAACGTTTGGTTGTCCAAGAAAAGTCCGTATCGTATGTGATACTCAAGATAGTTGACGAACATTTCGTTTGGTGTGAGCAAACCATCCTTATTCACATCGTATCCATCTCCATCAGGATTTTCAAATAAGTCAGAACCGTTCAATGGATTTACACCTAGTCGTTGAGGGGACCAAGTGCATTGACGATCAGCTTCCCACCCATCCGGGAGGGTATCGCCATCGGAATCGACAAGATTTGGGTCGAGTATTGACCAGCTGGCAACGGAATCAGGTGATTCACCGAATTCCTCAAAGAGGTCCCCGTTAAGTCCTGCTTCACGGACCAATGACCACTGGTACTCACAAAGGTTCGGTAATCCATCCTGATCTGCATCCCAAGCAGCATCTTCTGCACGGGTTGGATCAAGGGACCAGTTGTTCCCACCATTATACTGAGTTCCAACCCATCGACGGTGCTGTATCTCCCAACCATCAGGCATACCATCCCCGTCCGTATCGAGCACCGTTGGATCTGTACCGACGTCGATAGAATTTAGATTCACATAGGTGGTTCTTGCTTGCTCACCTAGAGTTTCATCACAAACATAAGCCAATTGTGGGGTATAATGGCAATCAAAATTGGTTTCCTCAAGATAATAGCCAAAGAACTCAGCACCATCAAGAAGCCCGTCCATGTCAGAATCGCTTTGATTTGGAAGAGTTGAATTAAAACCCGAGTCTGTTCGAGCAATGTAACGATATTCTTCAAGATTGGTCCACCAACGGTCCAAATCAGTACCGCCGTTCAGGCGGAGACCATCAACATCACCATCCAACATTGCGTCCCATGGATCGGTAGGGTCTAAACCATAGGTTATTTCCCAGCCATCCGGCATTCCATCGCTATCAGAATCATTAGCTCCAGGATCCATAAGTTCGAGATTCGCAAAACGACCGGGAGCTGCACCTCCAAGGATATATGTTGCTTCTTGCCTTTCAATGGTTGCCAGGGAAGCAATTTCACCAGGCATTTCAGAATTTGATTGCAAGCCGTAAACGTCAAGATAATTTCCAGCTAAGACCCAAAGCCCTGCCGATGAACCAACAAGAATTTCATTACCAGTCGGGTAAATTGAATGAATATTGTTCGAACGAGCAAGTTCATCTGCGTCGTTTCCAGGATGTTCGAGTAAACCACCGAACGACATATCGTTCAACTCGAGATTCAATTTGTGCAATCCTGATGGCGTGCCAATCCACAAAACGGTTGGGTTTTTTTGTTCAGTTGGGCCATCAAGTACCAATGATTGAACTTCAGCGGGGTTCCCTGTTGCACCAAGGTTGAGGGTACGCAAGTCATCGATTTTGTTGGATATATTGGATGGATTAGCATCGAAGAAAAATCTCCAAGACGGGCTGGCATCATCTCGACCCGTAGCAGTTTCAAGCGTCATGAGCCCACGTTCTGTGCCGACGTAAAGAACAAGCCCACCTCCGGGAACATTTCCGTGTTCTATCTCGGTCACAACAATTTGGTCATCGCTTAGAACTGATTTGAAATTGACGCCAAGTTCAAACGTTTGAGTAATTAATCCGCCCGTTGAAACTTCAAGGACCAACCCGTCCCCGTTTGCTCCTAAAGCGATGATCTGTTGACTCGAACCTTCAATTGCAAGCTGCTCGAGTGCGAAGAGTTCGATCGATTCTGAGGATGACCATGACTCCAATGGTTCGATGAATCCATCCACTTGAAGAGCTGCAACGTGAACTCCATGAGATGTTGCAATGGCGATTGAATGAGGTCCTGATTCAGATTCAATGAAAATCGCTTCATGACCTTCAACGCCTTGAGGAAACCATTGATCGCTGGTTGTATCATCGGAATAATCCATTGTTGTGATACCATATCGGGTGAGGTAATATGCCATGGAATCTTGAACCAAAATGCTTCGAACATCATGGTGCATAACAGAGAGATGGCCTGGGATGGCGTTGAATGTGAGAGGATACTCCTTGAATGAGGACTCGTTGACACCGAGTTGAACCTCTTTCAGACCAGAACGAACAGTATTTCCTTCGTCGTTATGGATGTAAAATTCTTCCAAATTCGAAAGTGCTTCACCGAGTTTGAGTGCAGAATCGGTCCGAGTAACATCAGCTGATACCAAACCATCGCGGTTAACGTCCCAACCGTCGTTATCACCATCGAGAAGAGCATTTGAGCGATTGAGTGGATCAAGACCGAAATGAACTTCCCATCCGTCCGGCATCCCATCTCCGAAGGAAGGGTAAAGTGGACGTACAGCAAATCCATCCCAACTAAATCGATCGGAATCGTCCAATAGTGGATCCGTTCCAAGCCATAGATCTTCACCGATTACATCGGTGGCATTTACTGTGCATGCTGAAAGAATATTTTGAAATGAGGCGTTCAACCCATTGTTGATAAAAGGCCATTGTTCATTCGCAGAACCTTGAGGAAGGGTCGCATAGCACCACAATCCATCAAGTTCTGTTGTGAAATTACCGGGCATGCCGTATTGGTATTCCTCTGGAGAGGTAAAGAGTTCAGCCACTGAAAGGAAGCCGTCTCTGTTCACATCAAATCCATCATCATCAGGATCATCAGTCGCATCACTACCATTGAGAGGATCAAAGTAAGGACAAACATAGCGTTGAGTCAACTCATCGAAACCTCCAGCACGCGAACACATCCAGACTTCAAACCCATCCGGCATACCATCGCCATCTGTATCAGCAACTCTCGGATCGAGGTACATCCGATCTCCATTATCGTCAAGAGTCCCTGTTAATCCACGAGAAAAACCTGGATCGTTGCAATTGTCTGGATAGGGCCAACAATACTCTTCTGTGTTGTTTAAACCATCACGATCAGTATCGAAATTAGCATCCGATGCATCGCTTTTATCCAGACCTTGCATTGTCACCAATCGGCCATCAACTGCTGAGAAATTAATCCATTCTTCGAAAATATTTTCGTGAACATCTGGAATTCCGTCCCCATCTGTGTCCGTTGTTGGTGGCTTTTCTCCGAATGTTTGGTCGGGATGAATGTTGGACACCGGCGAAATAACTGGGAACTGAGACATAAAGAGCAGTCCTGCGATAACTGCAAGAGAAGTAAGTAATGTGGTCTGGCTCCTACGCAACAAAATCACCTACGGACCAACGCCCTGAAAATTCTCCTATTCTCCATGCTTATAGGAATGATGGAGCGTTGTTCATACACGGCTTAATTTCAGAATCTTGAAAATCGACGTGAATCATAGTTTTTATGCGGTGTATTCAATATCCGCCTGTGTTCGCCTTGTAACGATTCAGATGGGGATGTCAATCACACACCTTGGGACTGGAAGCCGTGGCAATGCTACGTTGCTCAGTTCTGGTTCATCCCATATCCTCGTTGACCAAGGATTCAGTGGTGTGCAATTAGAAAAACGACTGAACATGCTCGATGTCTCCCCGAACGACTTGGAAGCGATTGTTATCACGCACCACCATGGAGACCATGGTGGAGGCGCTCTTATTGCCCAGAAGCGATGGAACGTACCAGTTTATGCGAACCACAGAACCATTTCTGAACTTGGCCTCTTGCCAGATAGAACACATCATTTCGAGGCTCTTGATGTCCTGCAGTTTAACCAAGGGATTTCCTTGCTTCCGGTCCCTGTGCCCCATTCTGGGGCAGACAATGTTGCCTTTGTAGCAAGCCATGCAGGTGAGCGTTCAGCGATTATTACCGATTTAGGCAGTTGGACAGATGAGCTTGTTCACCACGTCAGAGGTTGTCAACATATTGCTGTAGAAGCAAATTACGATCGTAATCGATTGATGTCTGGCCCATACCCGGCATCACTCAAGGACAGAATTTCAGGGCGGGGTGGACACTTGTCAAACGCTCAAACGGGGGAATTTCTCAGTCAAGTTTGTACTGATGCAACTCGAAGCATAACGTTAACACATCTTTCGGAAATGAATAATGCACCCCATCTTGCAGAATCAACCGTTTTGTTTGCAATTGATGAGGTGTTCGAAGGCGACATTAACATTTCAATGCAAGATGGTCCACAATTCTCTCACTTCATTGGTCGGCGTGATGGCGATGGATTTGCAACAAACGCTATCCAACGTATCCAACGAGAATCGCTATGAATCAGTAACCTTCAGGTCAATACCTAAATGCAGCCGAATGACTACGAGGGTTGAGGGGAGGTCAACATGCATCGCCAGAGCAGAACTGATGATGACGATGCTGTGAGTGAAATTCTCGGCGTCATCATGATGCTTGCCATGGTCATTACAATCATGGGAGGCGTCTGGGTCTTCCTCAATCCATATCTTGTTGCCTTCAATGATAATACCAATTGGAACAGTGCGAGTAACATTGCCGATCGTGTCGAAGATCGCATAGATGTCGTAGGAGATGCTCCTGACGGAACAGGTACAAGACAAGCACTTTCGCTAAAATCATCATCGATTAACCCAGCGAATCTCGTTGAGCAATGGGTGATTTCATCCGATTTAACGAGACATGAAGTTGTTACAGTCAATGAATTGAATGCGAGTTCATTTGAATTTCTAGCACTCAATGAATCCGTGACTGCGATTACCGTCCAAAACCCAGAAAATACATCTGAATTTAGTGTTGATTCGAGTTTCGATTCGATTGTTATCGACCACAATTTAGAGAGTGAGTCGTTTCTCATCATTGATTTCTACAATGCAGCTGGACAGCATGTCCATCGTTGGTCAAGATTCGTTCTTTCAGGAATGAGCATCAGTACTGCTATTGATGGAGGATTGAATCAAATTACACTTATCAACGACGCACGAATTTCAAAAGATCCCACCTCCTCTTGGACCATAGAAAAAGCGCCTCGTCTGCGTCTCGACACACTTGTTGATGGCTCGACTCGCCTCTCAATCGTATTGACAGATGTACGGCTTGAAGAGCCACTCGGAAATGGACCAAATGTAGGATTCAAGATAGAGTCACTCGGACCGATTCAACTCTTTACGGGGAATTCATACAACCTTCAAATTAAAGTCACAAATACACTTCATTCTGTCATCGACCCCCAGTACAGCGACATATGGTTGAATGATTATACCATCAACCGTGCGGCAGGAACTCTGGGAGAATTTGTTGGCATTACCCCTTACCAACGTGCAAGCGGAAGCGATGGCTTAACCGTTGAAACTCATGGTCAACCACTTGCGTTGGAAATCGATGTTCGAAGGTTGGTGGTGAATGGATGATTGAACTCCACCGCGATGAAGAAGCAGTATCTGCAGCCATCGCCACAGTCTTGCTCTTTGGGGGAGTCATATCCATTATCAGTTTGATGATGGTCACGATGATTCCAGTCATCGAAGAATTGGAAGGAAGTGTTGAGCGACATGACATGTCAGCACAAATGATGCAGTTTAATCTTCAAACTTCAACACTTAGCGAGCAAGGGATGCCAGGTGATGTTGTAACCCAAGAAATTGCTCCTGTTGACGGTACACTTTCTTGGGATATGATGCGAGGCGGTATGTGGTATTCATCAACATGGCAGGACGACCATTCCTTTCGAGTTCGAGACGTATTGGATTATGATGATATGCTGAAAATTCGACACCCTGAATCCACATCTTCGACTGCTTGCTTTTCTGATCTTCGATTGGGACCAGATCGACCGCATCATTATTCAGCCCCAGCCTGGGCAGATGGCGTAATTTTGACAACAAAACCAGGCCTAAGTTTTCCACTCGGTCCCGTCAAAGTCGACCTGATTCGAAACGGAATTCTTGACCAGACGGCTGAGCTGTTTGTGGATGATGTCCAAAAATGGACTTTGGATGATGAAAACTGGGCGATTAAAGCCTCACAGGAACTTATCGTGCATTGGATGCGAGGTGAACATGGAACAACAGAAGTCCGCCCCACCGACGCAAATGCGAATGGTTTAGGACGTTCCTGGGCTCTGCCGTTGCCATCAGGAACGATTCAACTCAACCTTGTCTCTGAGGATCTGATGATGGTTCACGGCAATGGAGAATTTGGCGACTTTACCGAAGTTTCGGTCCCATCGGATTTACTGAACGTTGGGACGAGTTGGATGAAGACACTCAGTCTCGATAAACCACAAGTGGTTCATCTCACAACGACTACTGATGCCCAGTTGATGGTGTCCACAACTACTGAGGGTGTGACAAGCTGGAGAAGTCAAACTGGTTCTGTACACGGAACACAATTTATCCCACCAACATTAGAGGGACATCTTATCCTTTCAAACCCAAACAATGAACCGGCTACAATAACGTGGAGAGGCTCTGGCGTCACCATCGAAGAATTTGGGAGTTACACAACTGATTGGCCTCCTGTAGGTCTTGATGGGGCCAGTCTTCTCCAGAGTGATATGCCAATATCGGTCGTTTGGTCAGGTGACGAAAGTCCCTCAGGAGTTTACGAAATTGGAGCGATTGATACCGGAATGGAGTCTGGATTATTCATGCATCTCAATAATTTAGAGAACTACGATTTGGAACTGCGTAGCAACGGAGACCGAACGACAATCAATGCATCTACATTAACTGAAAACGAAACTATTCTCAATTACGGTGAAACATTGACCATACCAGTCAACCAAGAACCAATTTATGTGAATACCACACAAGGCCATGGAGTGTATGCATTCGCAGACCATGGATCCATTGGACTTCACGATGGAGTTCATGATGGTGCAAGGCGTTGCGTTTCAATCGGAGTTACTGCATCTGGTTGGGTGGATTTGACAATGCCTTGGACCAGCATGGGTGGACGAAGCATCGTTGATTTGCAAGAAGCATGGCAAAGTGGGGCATTTCCTGCTAGTTTGCACATCGAGCTCTACGGACTTATTGTTGAAGAGCCATACACCCCTATCGGAAGTGCATGGGTGATGCAAGTTTCCCGACTTGTATACGAATTTGAATCCTCGGTCACTGGCATGGAAGTTGCAATGAGTGGAGGAGCTGTTTTGACAAATCATCCGGAATACAACCCGACCGTTATTGCACCACCACTTGACCGTGGCGGACCTGGGCCACGATTTGCAGCAACGATCCCTGCACTGCACCCAACAAGCGATTCTGTGATGGGAGGAGGATCTCTTTCAGTCGAAGTAACCCTAGCAAAGCGTACCTCTCTTGCGAGTGAAATTGCATACGAGGTTCGACGAGGTTGGGCTGAACCGTATGGTGGCGCTATTGCACAAACGTCTACACAAGGATTGGAAGCGAGTGAAGATTGGACAATTTACCCCGGCAGATTGGATCTGTTGACGGATTATGTTGGTTGGGTCCCAGACCCAGGATTTGGAACCATGGAATCTGTATGGCATACAGGGGGTCAGCCAATCCAATTTTCACTTCAAATTTCTTCCCTAGATGCACATGTTTCTGAGGTGATTGCGTGAAAGTATCCTCCCTTCAGAAGAACCGAGAAGCTGCAGCAACAGAACTCGGATATGTCTTCACATTCTTGCTCGGCGTCCTTCTATTGACAGCATTTAGTATCTGGATATACGATATCGAAACTGCAACACGTGAACGTTGGAATGTTGAAGCGATTGACGCAAACATGAATGATTTGTCCGATGCAATTGAACGAACAGATATTGCTAGCCGTATTGGAAATTCATCGTATGCTGAACAAGTCTACTGGAGAGCAACTGAGGCGGACGAATCCCAATTTACACTTGAATTAACAGATACGTTGTTGATATTGCATGATGCCCAGGGTGAATTGGATGCTGAACGTTCGTTATCAGGTACGGCATCAGCACCACACTCAGGCGTGATTAACCTCGCAGGAGTTGAATCCATATGGGTCGTGTATCAAGATGGAGTGATTTCACTCGAGCTTGATCGGCCAATGTTCTAACGACCCATAATTGCCGAGTGTACTTGGGATTGTACTTCACGCATTCGTGTTCGAGCACCAAGTTCTCTGAAGACTGCTAGTGCTCGTTGCAAGTATTCCATTCGACGTTGTCGGTCTGGAGCAACGCCTCCAAGTTTCGACAGAAGTTCCCCTATCTGCATGCGTAAATCATTTGCTTCAGCGATAACGAGTGCTTCTCTGTATCGCTCGAGAGCTTCTTCACTCCTCCCACTATCTTCAAGAACTTCACCTAAGAGAATCATAAGTTCAACCATGGATACAGGATCACCAACATCGGACATGATATTCAGCGATTCTGTATAATGGTGCATGGAAGTTTCAGCATCATTCATTTTTGCATGATATCGACCAAGCAATGCTTGCGCACGAGCATGGGCAAGTAGATTTTCCGCTTTTTCAGTTCGTTGAAAGGCTTCGAATGCATGCTTCCGAGCACGATTCACTTCTCCTAAATCGAGTAGTGCACGGCCAAGAATGATTTGCGCGTCCAACAGAGTTTCATCGTTCATAATGATGGCTTCAACCTCGGAATAGGCCTCCAAGGCTTTGCTTCGATTGTTCTTCCTTCGATAGAGATAACCCATGTTGTTGTAGGTTCGAGCTGCTCCTTGAGCATCCCCGAGTTCAACTTGGACTTCCAATGCCTCCTTGTGAGCTGAGAGGGCTTTGTCTGTTTGACCTTGTTTCATCGCAATATCTGCTTGTGAACCAAGAATCTCTGAGTACACGACTGCTAAGTTTGCATCACGTGCTGCCTTACTTGCCGTATCCAACACAGTCGAGGCCTGTTCAAACCTGCCAAGCATAACGAGGATATCACCTTGCAATTGCATCATCGGTGCCATCAAGGAAGGATGGAGGCGTTCCAGATTAACACTTTCAATGAGACTTAACAATTCCAGGTGGCCTTGCGAAACAAGTTGCCTTCCAAACTCTACAATTTTCTCAATTGCTTCTTGCTCATGCTCGGATGCGAGTTCATGGTAAATTTGTTCGAGTGTCGTTTCTGATGATTTGCTTAATTTGCTGTAATAAGTTGCACAATTGCTGTGAACCGATTGTTTTGTCTGATCATCGATGCTCCTTACAAGAAATTCTCGAATCAAATCATGCACGTCATACACATCAGTATCGACTTGTCGAGCGAGCCCCTGTTCAACAAGACTATCGAGAACATCGACATCCAATTCGTGGGCGAGTAATGCATCCAAAGATACGGCTTCTCTAAAGATCGAAAGAACTGTAAGAACACGTTTTTGTTCAGCAGAAAGTTTCGAAAAAATCTCTTTGGTTACATAATGCTCGAGCGTATCATGGAATGCTCCAGCAGAAGCACCGCGATTAATGAGTTCAAGGACCAGTGGATGCCCACGGGACAGGCCATGAATATGCAGCCATTGCTCTGTAGAGAGTTCATCAAATCCAGTCAGCAGATTTCGCGCTGAATCAGAGTCAAGCCCATCAAGCGGAAGAACGAGGCTGGTGATTCTTCCTTCTGCATCTTTGGTTGGGACAACTGGTTTGAATGAGCGGGAAAAAATCACAAGACCAATCGATTCCTCACTACCAAGCAAACCGAGTGTCATTGATTGAATCGTTTGGAAAAGTATGGGATCTGAAACTTTGTGAAAATCGTCGATTACGATGAGTGTTGGTGTGTTTTCCAAAGAATCAATCAGAATTCGGGCAGCATCATCCGGTTTAGGCACTGGAGTGGCTGCGAGATAATCAGCAAATGAGGAATCACCAATGTTGAGTAGCCATTCAGCAAGTGATTCAAATAAAGCCCGAGATCCTTCCCAGTCTTGACAACGATGATACAAAAGGTTGCGACGATGCATAAATCGTTCAATCAGTTTCGCTGCAATTGTAGTTTTACCAATTCCTGCAATACCAGGAACCAACAATGTTGTTGCACGAGCATCGAGAAGATTGACCATGTTATCCAATTCTTTCTCTCGCCCATAGAAATGGCGCAATCTTGGTAGATCACCCAGTGATGTCACAAGTTGTTTCTCTACTTGTTTTGATAAATCTCGTTCGATGAGATCCTCTGAAAGAGAACGAGCATCAAGGATGAGATTATCGTCTAAATATCGAATAATATCGACTGGACGCATGGTAAATGGGAGTACTTCATGAGCCGCCCCTAAGGTAGTTGACACCGTTTCACCATCAACATTGATGCATCGAAATTGGAATTCCCGAAGTCTGCCCCATGTTTCCTCAGCTGCGAGAATACCAGAGTCCGTGAGAAAGTATGCTTTTCGTTTCCGACTTACTCCATGGACGTGAGCCTGTCGTTCTACAAGAAGACCTTGATCTCTCAAACCAGATATCGCTCGAGGTACGTTTGACCGTGCAATTGCAACAGCATTGGCAATTCCCATCTGTGAGAGTGCGAAGGGAACTTCCACTTTTTCCTTGAAATCAGCATAATCCAGAAGATGCAGCAGCACCTTCTCCTGAACACCTGGTTTGGGAATCATTCAATCACAACCGAATTATTGGCTGGGCGGTTGATAATTTGGATCAGGGACCCATTGATTGTTTTCTTGATCCCAAATCCAGCCAGGGTGTTGTGCGGATTGTTGTACGACTTCAGGCTGGACAGCCGGCGTTGGAGCAACGGTTTGCTGAGGGATAGCTGGGGTCGTTTTCTTGCCCCATGCATAAGGGTCTTCTTCTTGAACAACCTCTGTTGTCGCATCAAATCCTTCATCTTCAATTTCCTCAAATTCAACGAAGAAGTAAGCAACTCCGGCAAGCAAGATCAAAGCAGCAACAACGATACCTATGATGAGCAGAAGGTTTGAGCCTTCATCAACTTCACCAACTTCAACTCTAAATGACGAAGGCTCCGAACTTCCTCCGAAAGTTTGTTCATCCATCAGGAACATCAAGTTATTTGACGCATCATTCATATCTTGAAGACTGAGATTCATCGACCAAGCACCAGTATCTCCAACAATCACGGACTTAATGAGCGATTTCGAAGCGACGGAACGGGCTTCAATTTTTGCACCGGGCAAACCTGTTCCACTAAACTCGGCAGGGTTTGTCGCAGTCACCGGATCATTTGGATCATCGCGAACAACATTGAATTCAACAGCTTGTACGAAGAACGTAACGCTACTGGACATCTTTGATTCATCAAAAGCGTCTCGGACAATAAATCGAACATTTTCAATGGTCCAACTTGAGATGTTTTGATTGTTCTGTTTGCTCGCAGGATCGTACTTTGCAACACCATTAATATCGATATCGATGAGGAACGGATGATTATCATCATCTTCAGTGGTTGCATCGTCAACGAAATCGATAATCAGGACATCTGAATCCGGGTCGTTGAAATACTGAGTCAAATCAAGTTCCACTCCTCCACCGCACTGGTTTTCTGAAGATGAACCAACAACACAGAAAATTGTCAGCGTATTCGGCCAATTTGTGGCATTAAATTGTGGAGGTATGTTGTTTGCATCCGTCGGTTTTGAAATGGTAATTCTGACGATATCTGCGACGGAATAATCCTCTCCATCGTATGCCTTAACTCGAATTTCGTACTGTCCTTCATGATTCAGTTTGCTTGTATCCCAATTTGCTGACCAGGAATAACCAGGACCTGACTTCGTAAACGTCGTTACAGGAGCAGGCCCGTCATTGAGGATAAGTCCACTTGCCAAATCAAGAATCTCAATTTCTACACGTGTGATCGTACCATCAGCACCATCGCTGGCAAAGCCCACCAATTGTGTATTGGCATCGGCACGAACTGCTTTTGTTCCATCCGGTTCAATTAAATCAACAATTGGGATGGCGTTATCGTTAAGCACATTAACAGTTCGAGTGGAAATAACACAATTCCCTTGTACATCATCACAGAAGTCACTGTCACTCGCCCAAACTTCGAACGTGTATTGACCAGTTTCTAAATCCTCAAAATTCCATTCATATGCCCAAGCAATTGATCCGTTGATAGCAAAGTGAGAATTGTAGCCATTTGGCCCAGTAACATCAAACCAAATATCCTGAATATCCGACCCCCATGTTCCTGAATAAGGATCGGATGCTGTGCCTGTGAAGAGAATCTTTCCATTTGAGTGAGTGGAACCGTCCAATGGTTCGTTGAGGTACAGTGTTGGAGGTACCAAATTGAGTTTGAACTTACGCACTTCTATTGGAGAGTAATCCAGACCATCGTATGAGCGGATTCTGAATGTAACATCACTTTCTCCATCAGGATGAGCCGATAGATCCCAATCAAACGACCATGTCTTGAATGGATGGTTTTCCTTGGTCAATTCGCCGTTCGCTCCAGAGGTATCAACGGCATAGTACCAGTCGGTGCTGCCTGGTGGTTGAATCTCAACACGGTCAATCAAACCGAATTGTCGATCGTATGCGATTACATCGAGAGGATATGGACCCGATACTCCATCCCAAGCAGTCCCAGTGAGGACAGCATTGATGGCGAAAGATTCCCCATCGTATTGTTCAACTGTGACACTTGGTCGCAAGTTGTCAAGATTGATGACATCGTCGATTGGACCACTGAGAACGAAGTCGAAATCTTTCTTGCCTTTATCGAATTTGTAAGCTTCAACGATGTAGAATGGAAGCTCTCGGCCATTAATACAATCAGGATCTTCGTCATCAACGTACGTATCACCGTCATTGTCGTATCCATCAGAACATGTGTCTTCATCCAAAATGGTCGGGTTGGTTGGATTCGTGCCCGGAACAGTAACTCCAGTTTCACCCACTGCATGATTCCAGTTGCGATCGAGCAAGAAATCGGAAGGGAGTGAGACTTGTTGCGTCATTCCAAAATTATCCGTTGTCAGTTCATACAATGGAAGTCCTGTTGCATCTTTAATGATCACCGTAGCGCCAGCAACATTGCTGTTCTTCGCTTTGACCTGATAGCGAACAAGTTCACCTTGTCGGACTTGTGACCCCCACTCGGTGTTTTGGTTCTGAACATGAATCTTTGAAGGATCGAAGTTTTGTAAATTTGCAAACGAGAATACAGTTGAATTGTTGACCAACTCAATCGCAAGAGGCATATCTCTTGGAGGGGTAACTGCTGTATCTGGCAGCAACAAACATTCCGATGTCACATCTGGACATTCTGCACTAAGCCATTGAAGCATGACTGGATAGATGTAGTCTCCACCAGCATCAGGAATGTACTCCGACTGCACTGTTACCCGTGACTCAGTGATGTTGTACACTTGCGTAGCATTGGTCCAAGTGTTTCCTGAAAAGTAACCAATCGATCCATACTTGGAAGCTGTTATCGTGTCAAAGTGACTGATGTTTACAGCGAATTGTCCCGCTTCAACAGTATTTCGTTGGACGTTCACAATGGATCCTTTGATTCGTAATCCATCACCTGCGTTGTTGGTGACTGTATTGTCAACGATTGTTGCTGAAGATGAAAAGATATGGATTGCTGGGCAAGTGAAATCTCCATTATACATGAATTGAGAGGTGCATGTACCAGAATTGTTTGAAATAACGTTGTTGGCAATGTATGCTCGATTTGCAGAAGGTGGAGGATAGTTGCTGTTCGGATCCTTGTAGTGGTATTCGCCGATTTGGATGGGTTCTTTTGCAGTATCTTGGATGGTGTTGTTTTCAATTTCAACCTCTGATTGACCGAAAACCCAGAAACCATTGAACCCTTCAATCGGCCCGACTGTATTCCCATGCGCTGAAACGGTTGAGTCTCGAATACCAAATCCAGAACCTGCCGATGCACCTGAAATCACATTGTTCGTTGCAGTAACAATTGCTCCAGAAAATGCTGTGATTCCCGCACCCTCTTCAGTGGTGATATCATTGCTATCAAGGTAAAGCGTGTGGGCGAAGTTTCCTGTGGATTTGAATGAGTTGGTGTCGATTGCATTGCAAAGAACATCGAAGGTACTGTTGCCTAGAGAACCTGATGATTCTCTGAGGAAAACACCATACGCATTTTCCTTGACATCAAGTTGGTCCATCGAAATGTACGATGATTCTGCATAGATTACAGCCTTTCCTCCACCTGAAGTTCCACACTGAGCTTCAGTATTGCCTGTGAATGTCGAACCCGTGAGAACCAACGGTGACAAAATACCTGCACCTGCATCGTAGGCGCGCACTGCGGAGGCATCATAACCTCGTCCATCATCACCGAGCGTAAATGTTGAGTCTCGAATGATTGGAGCTGCAAAATCAAGAGCGATAATGTTAGACGTATTGATGTTCGAAAATACAAGATTATCTGCATTTGTTGTGGATCCATCAAAAATCAGGGTAGCATACTGAATGGATTGGGATTGGCCAGTTTGAACTAATACTGGGTGTCCGTAAGCGTTGTTAAACGAAACAAAGGACAATCCTGTCGATGCCTGGTTGATAGTACTTCGAATGATAACTCCGGAACCGCACCCTGCATCCGGGTTTGTGTAGAACTGACTGTTTTGTTGTAAGCACCAGCCAAGAACATCGTAATCTGCTGGTGTTGCCCATTCAAATCGAACTGGAGATGATGCACTGCCTTGGGAAGCCCCACAAGAAGCGGAACCAGCACACATTGCTCCTTCGACATCGATGTAAGCACCAGCAGGAATATTCACGGTCGTACCGGCATTAATGACAAGTTTCGCACCTTCAGCAACAGTGACGTTACCAGTTAGAGTGTGAGTACCACTCCACGTCTCGGTTGTCGTGATTGTACCACTGGATGTTTCGTTAACTGCACTCGCAGTTGGTACAGTAACCAATCCGATCATTAGGGATGTAAGGAGTAATCCAACCAATCCCACGCTTTTTCCAACATTTGCAATCTGCATGTGCATTCCTCTATCCGAACCTAGAAACTGAACAAATATAATACTGCGCCCCAATTGACACATCCAATAATATCATTTATTGTTTAAAATATCATTATTTAACCATTATAAATATCAAATATGTGAAAGAGTATCAAAATAATCCGTCGCAAAATCAGCATTCTGTGTTCCCAGCAAGTTGGTTTTTCCATTTCTTTGCATCCAATTGTCCATAGCCTGAACGAGAATCATGACTCAAATCGGAACTGATTGAATCTGCGAGTGCACGTTTTACGAGTTCAATGCAAGTTGTAGTGGAATCTTCCCTCGGCTTTAGTTCAGGATATGCCTCAAGAATGAGCGACAAAGCTCCCGTAACAAAGACCGTGGCATCTGAGGTCCCACTGGATGTGTACCATTGATCATTCATGCCCGTTGAAAGAATATTGACACCGGGCGCAGTTAACTCTGGCTTCTGGTGAGGATACTCTCGTATGTTGCCATCTGAATCTATGAGTTCACCTTGTGATGATTTGTACCACGTATTTCCAACACGGTCGGATGCACCAACTGTGATCGCCAAGTTGACGTTGCCTGGAGCACTAACATAACCATCATCTCCCGAACCTCCATCGTTTCCAGCAGCAACAACAACATAGATTCCAGCATCGATTGCCTGACGAGTGGCAGAGGCAGCAGGACCTTCTCTGGATGTTGATTGATCTTGCTGACCGCCCAATGACAGAGAAATAATATCGGCTTCGAAATCAAAAATGCACCACCTGATTGCATCTGCAACTCGTGCTTCCGAGCCAGTGTTGTTCTGACCATCGGCTTTCAATGCAGCAGCCATGCCAAGAGTCACATTCGGAGCAACACCTCTCTGCAAGTCAGTTGAAAGAAGAATACCTGCCATGAGCGTCCCATGTGCAATTGAACCATAGTCAGTTGGTTCGGCAGCATTGCATAAAAAATCCTTTAATGTGATATCTGCACCATCAAGAGAAGCGTGACTTTTGGAAACGCCGGTATCAACCATGCAAACTTTCACACCATCTCCAGTCAGGCCTTCATCCTGCAAAGTTCGAATTTCTGTATCTTCAAATGCCCATTCAGACGTAGCTGGTGGTAACTCCAACAGCAAGAGGTTGGATTGCCATAACAACACGATGGCACCGAGAAAAACCGCTAAAATAAATCCAGATGTAAGCGAGAACAATCTTCTCGAACGATATGGTATCGTATCGGGCACCACTGGCGCCCATCCGGTCACTTCAGCTCTCCATTGTCCTTCATGTTCTGATGTTGAAGGATCTACAGCGGAGAGAATTTTTGGTTCTCCCGGTTCTGGGAGCAACTCAACTCCACGCAGTTCTTCCATGCTCTCCCCATTGCAAATGGGTAGGTCCAGTGTATGAACTCTTGTCTCTTGACAAATCAGAATCGACTACCTGAACTACGAGCACGTGAAGACGCCTTGAATCCAAAGTATAGGATAATGAAAATCAACGCAATGATTGTGATAATCACAATTGGGTTTGATGAATCTTCAGAACCTTGAACTAAGTATTCGATGCTGAAGTCATCACCAACCGTAGTTGTGGAATAATTCAAATCATCGCCTAGAACAACAGCACGTACGTCATAACGTGTAATTCCTTGACTGGCCTTTGGCAATATGAATTCAAAGTCAGTCGACCCTTCAGCAGGTACACTGAGCGTCATATTCACCTCGGATAGACCTTCTGTCTTGGCGAAAACTGTAACTTGTTGAGCGTCTCGAAGACCGTTATTCTCGATAACGATTACAAGGGTGTTCGGATCAATGTCAGCGAAGTTATTGCTTCTCGACTTTGATAGGTCTTGATTCCAATTCAACGCAATTCGTGCCGATTCCACAGTTATCTCTTCTTCGACTTGTGTGGTACCGTCTTCACTTGTAATTCGTACCTTTACCTTAATTTCCCCTTCGTTGAAGTCTGCAGGGGAAGTGATTGTGAAGGCTAGGTCACGCAAGTTTTCCTTTGCAATTGTGGTGACACCATTCATTGGGCTGACTGTCCATCCATCAGGAATGTTATCCACAACCTCGTAGGTAAAGGAATCATCACCATTCCCGTTGTTGTTGATGGTCAGTGTTGCAGTCGTGCTTCCAGCAGGAGAGACTCCAACTGTAGAGGTCAGGTCTGTTACGTTAAATGCATAGATTTGTGGAACTTCAACATTGATCGACACTTCTGTCATATCTCCACTATCAGCAGAGAAACGAATGTTGACATCATGACCGTTCTCAAGCCACCAAGCTGCTTCAACCGATGGAAGTAGGATTCGTGCTTGAATCGTTGCTTCCAATGTTGCATTTGCTGCTACGTCGCCTATTCCGAGTTGAACTTCAGTACTGCTGATCCAATCAGTTCCATTGTAGAACTCAACAGACCATTCAGCTTGGTCGGGAGATACAGATACAGTTCCTGAAACATCGAACGGATCGGAAATCTCTGTTCCTTCATATTGTGCTCGGACTTCAAATTCTATCGATGTATAGTTATCTGTGTCATCGGAGTTGATTATTGCACGTAAGTCACGGTTTTCATCACCAAGAACTGTTGCCCCTTCGACATCGAAAACAGAGAGCGTTAGATCGCTGTTGGTTCTTCGGTTGTAGGAAAGCATCAGTGCTGTCCGGCCTTCATCACCATTTTCAATGGAAATTCCTGCGGTATAATTCATGACAAGATCACGCTGTACCGTAGAGAAATCCGAATTGAAGGTAACCGAGTCTGCAGGCAATAGAACTTCAAGCGTTCCGTCTGATTCGAGAGGAATCTCCCACGCCTTTCCATCTCCCAAGTCGACTTCAACTTGGACAATATCGTTCACAGGAGAGGATTCGTTATCGGTTCCTGCGTTGAAAGTTTGGAGATTGAATGATGTAAATTCAGTAGAAACATCGACCCATCCTCCTTTGCTCATGACCAATTCGATAGAACCACCATCTTGCACTTCAGCATCCAAAAGGCCGATTGCAACGCCTCCACCATTGAATGGAGCATCAGCTTCATAGACAACAACAACCCATTGACCTGGTTCAACTACGGCGCTAAATGATAGCGTATCGGAGTCAAGTGTGCCTACGACATCAACCGAATCTTGTTGGTTTTCTGAGGTTCCATACAATGTGATTGAAGCACCATCGAGTCGGGAAGCGTCAAGGACATCTGTGACGGTACCGGTTACAGTAACTTCCGCTGCAGTCATCGTGATGTCTTGTGAAACAGGTTCATTCTCAACGATATAGGTGCCAGTGTTGTTGTCATCATAAGATACAACGCCAAATCCGTCCTTTGAAACACTTACAGTGTAACTTTCCAAGATAGGAACATAGATTCTCCAAACACCTGCAGGATCAGTGGAAACGTTGGTATCAAGGCCTCCACCTTGGATGATTACATTTGCTCCTTCAACACCCTCATTGATGTCAGGAACTTCATCTTCATCTGTATCCCAGTATACCTTTCCACCAATTTCGACTTCAAGATCAGCATGGATAATTCCGAGTGAACTGTTCGAAACGTATTCCTCAGGAGCGCTGTACGTATCAATGTTCCAGAATCGCTGCGAACCTGATTCATTCATGTACAAGCTCCAAGTTCCCGGCATAACCAATTGTGAAGAGTTTCCTCCTGAGTCCGTTGGATTCATTGTAATGTTTCCAAAACCATCATGGCTCACGAGAACTACCCTCTTATCAGAAAGTATGTTCTCTGTTCCACTCTCCTTGAGTGTAAGTGAAATTTCAACAGCTTCAACCAAAACAAGCGAGAGTTCAGTTCGTGTATTCGAATCAGCATCAATAGTAATCGGCATTCGCAACGATTCGGTCACTCCATCCTCATTCTCAAGAGGTGCAACAACAACGATGTAGTCTCCACTTGGGACGTATGTAGCAAACGAACCGTTCTCATCGACAGATACAGAAACGTAATCAGAACCGTCAGGAGTGGACAATAGGAAGTTCTCGCTCATTGCTGAACCGTTTGACCATGTTATGGTTCCATTCATTCTCCATTCATCAACAATCGGAACGAGGACTGCTTCATCCGGTCCAGACAGACCGATTTCGATTGGGTCGAGAAGACCTTTGATTTCAAGGCTAGCATCCGTTGCATTCTCATCATTAGCGTCAACATAGCTTGTTGAAATCGAGTACACGCCAGGACTGAGAACAACCTCAACGATACCGTCTTCTGAATAATCATCCGAAGTAACATTCACTTGTTCTCCAACGTTTGTAATCGGTACAAGTTGGATGCCTGGGCGAATGGCAGTACCGTTTTCAAAGACTCCATCACCAAGGTCTGTAAACACATTCAAAGTAACTGTTGAATTGCTTGGGTTGGCGATCAACTCCACATGTCTGATGCCGTCAGTGTCATTAACATCAACAGTGTAATCAGTGACTGGTGATACGTTGTATTCTGGTGCAGGTGCGCTAATTGACCAGTTACCGTAGAGTAGTGGTAGGTTAAACGATCCATCAGCGTCTGTTTCAGTTGTCCAAACTATACCGTCTTCATTTGTTGCATATACTTCAACCGGTTGATACCCGGGAATGTTCTGGTTCCAATTACTCTCATTATCGAAGAGGAAAATCGAGCCAATCACTTCTTTGGTTTGATTAAGCCGTAGTACGTCAAGTTCACCCATTCCTTCGGTAACAGTAACGGAAGCACCTGCTGCGTAGCCAATTGTGCTAATCGCATTCAGATTAAAGGTCATTCCAGCAGGCAATCGTTGTTGGAAGGTTCCAGACAGGTCAGTTACTGCTTCGAACTCGAGATTGTTTCCATGGAATCGTATCTGAACATTGCTTGCATTCGCATACGGCCTATCATCCTCAGGAAGCATAGCCCAATCTTCAGGAGGGTATCCTTCGAAACTCGGTGCTTGGATTGTACCATTGACCCAAACAGAGATCGCATAACTGAAGTCAAGGACCATGTCAGCATCTTCTACAAGAATGTCCTCTACGAGGATGTAATCGTCATCGCTGCTGTCGCTCATCGACCATTCTCCAGATGGAAGTTCAACAAATACGGTACCGCTTTCATCTGAAATGATGTCAAATGATTCTAGACCTAATGAATCTGTAAACGTGATGTTTCGTTCAGAGACATCAAAGCCTTCAGGCCCATCAAGCGTAATCGTAAGATCGTACATGTCAGGTACAGCGCCATCGAATGTGAAATTCATAGGATCATCAATGACTTCGATTGTTTGATTGAGTTCGTAGAAACCGTCACCATCAATGTCCACTCGTACGAAATAATCACCAGAGGTGATCGGGCCGTATGTGACATTACCAACATCATCGGAAGTAAACGTTACAATCTCGTCTTCACCCAGTTCAATATCCACAAATTCAACGATTTGATTCGCTATTGGATCGTCCGTTACAGTCTTCAGTGTTCCTTCAAACACAGAAGCTGGCAAGGTCATTTCAAGGTCGAACGTTGGCTCAATGCCTACTTCAACTGGATCGGGTAAGAGAATTTCTCGACCGTTCGGCATTTGGGCAATCATGTGATAGACGCCCGGTACAAGGCCAGTCTGATAGAATGAACCTGGATCGACGATATCGCCGCTGAAACTTCCAGGACCGACAAAGAGACCTGTTCCATTAAGCGTACCTACTCCTTCAAAGACACCTGTGCCTTCAAAAGTTTCACCATCAAGTTGCTTCATCAATGTACTGATTCCGTCCGAAGTCAAGCGGCCATTTGCTATTGCTTCACCATCGAGAAGGTAAGTGGAGAAATCTGTCCCAGTACTGATAAGACAAAGTGTAGCATTTTCTGGCATAGTAGAGTTCTCACCACAATCCAAAGTTGCATTATCGTGGTCAATCCAAGTAGCTTCGATGGTACCCTTACCATTCCAAGTTCCGTTTCCTGAGAACACACGGCCATCGGAAATTTCTCGAGTGAAATTACCTGTAAAGTCGTACGCAAGAGCAACACCTTCGCTTGTGAATGTACCCTCCTCGGAGAATGTTACTTCACCTGTTCCTTGCAGAATACGAGTCTCATCCGTTTCAAACGAACCATTCGTCGTGGTGAGTGTGTAATTGTTGGTCATCGACCAAATGTTTCTCAAAATAAATTCTGTTTCAATCAGTGGTTCGCCGTCGAAATCTCCGTAACCAGACCAAGAGACAGTACCGGAAACGCCAGAACTTTGCACCTCAATGTCCATGGTTTCTGGAGCTGGTGCGTTCACATCACGATCTGCTTGTGCCCCCGTGATGTTGAGTGTCGTTTCTCCCAGCCATGTCATGTTTGCAACTTGTCCCAGAACAGCAGTAATTGTGTAGACCTCACGATTGTCATTAACATCGGTTAACACGTCACCAAATCCTTGGGCAAATTCACCATTTTGGATTTCTTGAATCGCTAGCGTATCATCGAAGACACCTGCGAATGCAGAAACTCGGATTCGACCAGCAGGTGCTAAGAAACTCCAATCACCATTCTCGTCAGCATCGGTCATACCGATAGGAATCCAGTACGTATCTTCGTCCAAATCTTCGGCTCCTTCACCTGAGAATGCGTCACGCTCGATGAGGATTCGAGCATTTGGAAGCCCCATCTTGTCATCTTCTGTCATGACGGTTCCTGAAATCTCAGCACCTGAGTAGTACTTCATG
Organism: Thermoplasmatota archaeon; assembly: GCA_036019775.1. Lineage (GTDB taxonomy): Archaea > Thermoplasmatota > Poseidoniia > Poseidoniales > Poseidoniaceae > MGIIa-L2. Next base: position 38,259 of record JAYXXD010000002.1, on the reverse strand, counting down.
ACCTTGACGTTTGCATTTGCAAGAATTGCAGGTGATTCAGGATCGTACCAATTTGCAATGACAAAGTGATTCATCATAGCACCTGGTAACGGGTAGGCTTGTTGAAGGAACGATGTCCCTCTTGCACTTTCGCTCAATTGTTGACGAGGTTGTGGGTTGGTTGAACCAGAATCAGCGCCAAGCGTTGATGCACCATAACCAACATAGGACCGAGCCAACATAGTATCGAAGAATTCAGGAAGATGATCGATACGGATGTCTTGAACGGTAAGCGGTTCGATATCTGCTCCGGATTGTTGGTCGAGAACGTCTTTCAACATGGCCTCATCAACAGCCTCTCGGTCCATCTCGCGAACAGGCTGATCGCCTCGCTTTGTTTCGTAGACTTCGTTCGTAAACGTGTTGAAATCTTGACCTGAAAGAATCGTTGGTGCACCGAAGATACCGAGTGGCCGTCCTCCATTGTAACCTGCTTCAGAGTTGTATCTTCCCGCTCTTGGATAGAGTTTGTCATCGATGGCAAAATATCGGATTTCATGGTCTCGCTCAAGAGTCTGACCAGGAGCTCCGTTGTAATCTTGAACTTCGTAGATGTCTTCGAGTTCGATGACTGAATGATACAAATCAACCACCTCTTCATCAGTTAAACCATTGGTTAGGAGTTGGACAACGAGTGCGATGTGTGCATTTGCTCGATGTATTTCGGTTGATACTGAGGCGTACTCTTCGACCAAATCAGCTGTGTACCAATACTCACCAAAGGTGTAATGCGTAACCTCAGATACTTCAGATGCACTGACATCTGCATTGTTTCGGAATGTGCTGTTTGCAGCTTGTTCGGAGATATAATCTCCATTCGAACAGATATCTAGGCTTGGGTTGTCACAAGGAATCAATTCTCCATCCGCCCAAACACGATAATGGAGCCCGAGTGATTCATCAGGAATACCGTTTGTATCGAGTGGATAACCTCGGCTCATGTACGTATCACCCTTATTCTTGAAAACCTCAAAGGAATGGTCGATAACAACTTCCTTCATCTCATCGAAATCCATGCCTTCACGGACCATGATGAGTTCAAGTTCTGCAAACTGTTCAGGGTTGTTTAATCCATTCTTCATTGCTGCTTCAAATTGAGGAGTAAACGACCATTCGCCAGTTTTTGCAGCATTGTATGAGAGATCACCAGCAATAAGGAGTTGTGTAAACATGGCGACCAAATCAGTTTGACTGCGTGCAAGCAACATGTTACCTGAAGCAGGAATACCACTCTGGAAGTTGTCAGCAACGGAAGGGTGTTCACCTGTATTCAGTGCTTGGAATCCGTAATCCCACCATGAAACGAAAGCTGGTTTATCACCGAATCTCATTTCACACAGACCTAAGTCTGAAAGCCAAATACCGTTCTCTTGATCGCAACCAGATTCATCGGATACGCCCTCATGATATCTGTCTTGCTCAGCAAGCCATTGATGTGCATCATTCCAATGTTGACCGTTAAATCCACTTCCAAACGAACCCATGTAGGCTCTGCCACCAAATGCCTCGTAATCTCGACTGTCGAGTACGGAGACACCAAGTCCATCCCATCGCATGATGTCCGGAATGGTATAGTAAAACGATTCATCGAGATCTCCTTCAGCAGGGGAATTACCCGGAATCGCTGAATCGAGACCGTAAGTGAGTTGTTGTCCTGAAAGCATGATGAGTACGAGAACAACTGCGGAGAATGATGGTGTGCGCCAAACAGCGCGACGTGCACCTGCAATACGTTCCGACGGAGTTCGTATTCCAGCCCGACGCCATGTTCGTACGAGACCGTCCCAATCTGCCCACTTCCAGAATCCAACGATTCCAGCAGCCCCCATCACAGCAACAACAGGTGTTGCATTGAAGAGGAAACGAGCAGCGGTCCAAGACATGTACGATGCTGTAAAGATCCAAACTGCAAAAATGAGCGAGATTTGACTGCGTTGACTGAATGCTCTCCACAAAGAAGTCAAACCAACAACGAGTGCGAAAACAAACACAATCGGCCCGAAACTTGCGAACATGTAACCTCGATCTGGAGCATTTGCTTCAGCAACAGTTCCGAAAATCTTAGTTTTCGTGAAATATCCACTACCAGTAAACAAGACATCCCATGCATTGCTTAGGTTTGTGAGTTTCAAGACGTACAATGTTGCCAAGAAAACCGTTGCACCAACAGCAAGTGTCCCGAGAACGAGCAACCAAGGCTTGTCTCGGAATCCTGTTGTAATGTACATGATGACAATGGTGAACAGCAATATGAAAAGGAACGGCTGAAGACCGGTTCCATCCAACATGAGGTTCATTTGTGGATGAGCGTAGAATGGTAGTGCAATCAAGAGATTCGTTAACAACATCGTTAGGAACAACGTGCTGAGAATCGTTGAGTCACGGCGTCGGAACATGTTGAGTGCAACCTGAGCAGCATAGGCGAGGAACAGGATAGCCGGTCCGACGACGAATCCCTTCCATCCAAGGCTTGCTGCTGCGAATGAAACACCGGCCAGAACTGCGTTCGCCATGGCATACTTACGTTGCTGGGCTACAGCACCCATGGCGGTAAGCATGTCAATTGGGCGAATCGATGTCGTGCGAACCAAACGTTCCGAGCCAGCGTATTTCACAGCCCGTAAGTAAAACATGAATCCAAGACCAATGAACAGCATAACAAATGAATCGTGGTCAGCAAGACCCCACGTTGAATGGGTAACGTGAGCAGGCATGAAAGCGATCAACCAAGCTGCGATAACACCAGCAGCCTTGCCGAAATGATCACGTGCAATTGCCGCTACAGGTAGTATGGTCAGAGCACCGTATACAGCTGGAAGAGCAAGCATGCTCCACCAAACTGCATCTTCACCAAGGAATGGCTCCAGAATCATAGCTCCAATTGCCAAGGTCCAAGTAAACAATGGCGGACGTGGATTGATTCCACCGAGCGGATAGGCACGATCTGCGTCGAGGACCAAGTGCGCATTTTGAGCGAGAATGTAGTCAACAACACGCTTCATGTACCAAGGGTCAGAACCACCTGTCATGTCAAAGCCATCTGTTCCCAAAGCATGCATCGAAGGGATTGCATACCATTGAATACGGATAACGAAACCGACAATGAATGCTACGACCGTTAGGAGGCTTGCCCAATGGGCGTTCCAGAACTGTCGAGCACCACTTGGCCGATGTTCTTCACGGTTTGACCAACCGCCATATTTGTCGTGGTTCCCAATCATCGAAATCGCAACACCGATGAAGAATGTGATAGCGAGCCAGATCAATGGCGCCCACGATTCGGCAAAGGTCTCGTTGGTCCAGAATCCTTCTTCATACCAAGAACCAATGAGGTAGAGACCCCATAGAGAAGATAGCGTCATCGCTCGAGTAAACCAGCGTTCTGCAACCATTCCAGAAACGATGATAGCGATAATTCCAGTAAGGAGGGCTGTGTAATATCCAACAAAGCCACTGGCTTCAACGCCACCAAGGCCGCCGAGTCGAAGTCGGTCCGCAATTGAACCTTGATCGAAATGCCAAATGGTTGCGAGATGCGCTCCAGCCCATACGAACAAAGCGATTTGCAATGGGAGGGCTTGACGGTTCCAACCATCCTCGACTTTGTTGAACGAGAACCAACCCTTGTCACCTGCAGGGCTGAGGACACCACGTCCAACCACGCCGACGAGTAGGCCAAGAATTGCGAAGATTGTGAACCAAGTGAAGAAAACAAAACCTAGAGCAGTTTCTTGGAATGTTGAAACATCATAGGATTGCCCTTCGGAAAATTCGTACATTGTTGGCAAATACGCATCCACTGCTGCAGCAGCTGCAATGTCAAAACTGGCATGAATACCAACTGTTGTGAAAACCAGCATTGTCATCCATTCGTATCGCTCCCGTGTATCGAGAAGATAACCCCCGAAGAGGGTGATGAAGAACGTGAAAGCAACAAAACCATCTGTTTGAGCTTCTACGAAGCCCGAACCTACAAGAGCGAGGATAAACATAACGAGGGAAATTTGTGTTTGTGAAATCGACTCTGGGAGGCTGCCTAGCTGATTGAGGATGCGAGGTGTAACAGCCAAGAGACCGGCTACACCAGTGACGATGAATGGCGTCATCGTATCGCTGTTCAGTTCGACATCGATCGACATCAGTCCATCGACGTAGTTTGCTAGTACTGCAATGAGAACCGCAAGTGGGGCAATAAGCCAACCAAAAACGGGTCGTTGCGAGGTCTTAGATACCTTTTCCATTTTGTTCCCTCTGAGGATTGCTCGACAGCAGCAAGGCTGGAGCGTTTTGCCCACTTTCGACCCTCTTTTAACAATGACGATGAGGGAATAGCGAAAATCGAGGGACGTCATCGAATTTTTAGATTACAAAGCCCGATGACCAATATCCGTTCGATGGTGGGACCCTTCAAGCTGAATGCATCCAATCCGAGCGTAGGAGAGATCATGAGCATGTTGCAAACTATCTGAAATCGAGGTTACCGATAGGACTCGACCACCTGATGAAACAATATCTCCTTGTTCATCAACAGCCGTTCCCGCATGACTGACCCACGTCGAAGGAGTGTCATTTGAACGCTCTATGCCGTGAATCTTACGACCTTTGATAGCGGATTTTGGATACCCTTCGGAGGCAAGAACAACTGTTAGAGCATGTTGAAGTTTGAACGAAACGCTCACGTCCGATAATTGGTCCGTCGCCGCACCGTACAGAAACTCACCAACATCTCCATCAATCAGGGGCAGTGTAACCTGGCATTCCGGGTCACCAAAACGGACATTGAATTCAACGACATATGGATCACCGTTTCCATCAATCATAAGCCCAACATAGAGAACACCGCGGTAAGGAATCTCCTTGGAAGACAGATAGGTATGCATCGGTTCAACAATTCGTTCAACAGTTTTCCGATGAATCGTTTCTGTAACCACTGGAGCTGGGCAATATGCACCCATACCACCAGTATTCGGGCCTTCGTCATCATCAAAGGCACGCTTGTGATCTTGACTTGGAGGCAAACAAACGTAGCCGGATTTGTCCATCACAACGAGCATGCTGGCTTCTTCGCCAGGTAGAAATCGTTCGAGAAGGACATGGCCATCTGTCTCGATGGATTGTTCGATGAATTCAATGGCCTCAATTCGGTCGGAAGTAACAACAACTCCTTTTCCACCTGCGAGTACATCACGTTTGATGACCCATGGATCTTCACAACGAGCATCAAGACATGCATCGATGTCGCTCGAAGCATTAATCACATCATACTCGGCGGTTGGTACACCTGCAGCTTCCATAGCTTTCTTAGCAAATAATTTGGAACCTTCAAGTTCAGCATGGACTTGCTGTGGACCAAAGCAGGGCACATTGATGCCCAAAAGTTTGTCAGCAAGCCCATCGCACAAGGGTGCTTCTGGACCAACAACAACGTAATCGACATTCAAGTGTTTGGCTAAATTGACAAGACCATCAATGTCCGAGGCAGGTACGTTGTGATTTGTTCCAAAATGATGAGTTCCTGCGTTGCCTGGTGTCGTATGTATTTCAATGATCGATTCCGAGTCTGATAGCGCCAAACACAATGCGTGTTCTCTACCACCACCGCCAACAACAAGTACGGTTCGACCCATGTTATTGCCCTACAAGAATGGGCTGATAATTCAACCGCTTTGGCCATTAGATGACAACAGTCTTCATGTGCTTGGTGGAATCACATCTCCTCATGAGCGATGTCACGGATGCAACTGAGATGGGCGTTTTCCTTCTTGCCTTGATGACCTTGTGGCTCTACCTTCCTGGTTTCATAGCGAACACCTTTGCTATGATGTGGGGGAAATGGTTCCCTAAAACGGGATATGGGCCTTGGCCAATCGATGGAGGACGGGTCATGAAAGATGGGAATCGCATGCTCGGTGACGGGAAAACTTGGAATGGATTGATTGGGGGCTCCTTAACGGCTGGATTGTTGTGCATGCTGCAGGTTGCTCTGGTTGGGACAACATTTGATGAAGCATCCATCTTTGTTACACCCTTGACCGGTTCAGAAGATGCTTGGTTTTCCATTGGAGGCCCTTGGCTAACTGCTTACATCCTTGGTACGTTTCTTGGCTTTGCATGCCTGCTTGGCGATATGACAGGATCGTTTTTCAAGCGCCGAAGAGGTTTGAAGCGAGAGGGAGATGTCTCATCCAAAGCCCCGTTGCTCGATACGCTACCCTTTGCAATCATGGTCTTCCTTTGGGGCCAACTCTTCTTGGGAGAATCCCTGCTAGCATCCAATGACTTGCTTCTTCCAATGGCTATTATCATCATCATAACGCCTGTTCTTCATCGTTCATTCAACTTGATTGGCTATGCTATTGGCTGGAAGGATGTACCGTACTAAATAGAGAAGGATTGATTTTCCCCTTTGTCTTGGGCCAAACATGCGAACTGCAACGTTTCTTGCAATAGTTATGCTTAGCGCTGTCACATTTTGTGCACCTGTTCTTGCCTCAGCACCCTCAGATGGTTCAAGTGTAACCGTAACTGATTCTGTTTCGTGGAACGGTGGTACATTCGATGGTGAAATCATCGTTAAGGATGGTGGAGATTTATATTGGACAGGACCAGTATCCGTTAAAGAGGATGCAAGAATCATTATTGAAAATGGAGGCACACTCCATCTGGACGTTGCGGATTTTGAGACTGAAAATGCTGCATCAACACTTCTCATTTATGATGGAACAGAAATCATCATCGATGAGAACATCGATGATTCTTCAGCAAGTATGAAGCTCTACTTCAACATCGATGTTCTTGAATCAGCCCACCTCAATTTGACAGTTGACGACGTCACAACCAATGACATCACTGGAAATAGCGAAACGTTCGTGGTAGACCTAAGGCAAGCCGTGAACATTACAGTTGATCATTTTTATCCATTCCAACTTGGCATCACACACATCGAATTGTTTCATTCAAACTCTGAATTACGAACCATTACTGCAGACGAAATCACACAAACAGGAGGGAATGTTGTTTGGAATGAGGCCTCATTCAATATCGAGAATCATGGGACATTCATCGCAAAAGATTCCATGCTCATGGGTGCTAACATCACGTGTCATGGAGGCTGTACAATTGAAGAATCCACTCTCTACGGAAGTGGACCAATTCATGTTGCAGATGGCATCCACCTCGATTTCCTTGAGTCAACTATGCTGGGTTCGCGAACCGATGAAGACATCATCTTGCACGATCAAGCAACAATCGATTACACCAATTCAACTGGAACTGGCGGCTACACCGATGCATGGATCCGATTGCTCTCTTCTCGCGAATTGATTGTTAACGCTCCAGAAGCTACAGTCGTCGCAACCGGAATAGGATACAGTGGAAATACAATCAATACAATCATCAACGCAGACTACGATGATCCGAGCTCATGGAAAGTTGATATCGGCACCAATGAGCAAAAGCGAATTGTCGAATGGCTTGATGGTAATGGAGTCTATGGCCAAGAATCGGGAACTGTAAAAGTAACAGTTGAAACAAATTGGGGCAACTTCGTTGCTGATATTGATGCTCCTCTGACAACAAGCGCAAACATCGATGTCGTATATCCACAGATTTCCATAGACAAAATCGAGCCGGAGGCTGTTACTGCAGATACTGGACGTTCTCATGGAGTCATGGTAACCATTTCCAATACCGGTTCAGTTGCTGTTGATCCTAACGTACGCTGTTATGTCGATGATGTTGAGGCAGATACGACCGCAAACAATGCAAATTGGGCAGTTGAACCTGGTCAAACAAAAGATGTACCAATCACATGGTATCATCAAGAAGATGGAGCGGCTCAGTTGACCTGTAAATTCCTCTATCCTGATAAACTCGAACCTGTCAGCGACCTTATTGCGAGCGAGACTGGTACAACATCAGGAGAAGTTTCATTCACAACAGCTGAAGAAGTCGATGAATTACCAATCATTTTGTATGGCTTCATCATTATGATTGTCCTCATTTTTGCTGCTGTAATCGCTGCACGTGCTCGATACGACGTCTCCAAAGATTACATAGCTGAACAAAACGATGAGTGGCTTGATGCAGATGGCAACCCCATCATCTCCCAAGATGGCGATTAAGTCACAACTGTATGTCTAACATGCATTCATTTGTGGGTCTGCCTTTTGCGAATCTGAATTGCTGTTGTAACTCTCGAAATCCAACTCCCAAGCCACATCAGAATCGATGATCAGTCCATCCGAAGAAGTTCCATCATCGTTCATTCCTGAATAAAACGTGTTGTGAATGCGAACTTCAAATGTATAGCAACCGTCACCATTGTCGTCATAATCCATAGCATCTAAACTCAGATACTCGCCATATGCATCATCATTCGCATCTCCTGGCATCGAGAACCAACCGTTAATCGTAACACCTGAATCGCCCTTGCAGGAAATCCCATCAGTACCGTTTACTACAATATGAGGGAAGCCAACATCTGAAGGATTTGAGCAGTCCGTACTTCCGTATACAACACTATTGCCTTTCTTGATAATCAGTTCGAGTGTGTAGTCGGATTCCACCCATATACCGCCAGTGTCGGAGTGGCTTCCTCCATCTGCATGAGCGTGGGAGGAAGGCAACAACCCTGCTTCCATTTCAACCAGGATTCCTTCAACCCGCTTGTCGTTTCCAGAATTGGTCGATTCTTGTTTGATGATCGGCGTGATTCTCACACCAGAATCTTTCACTTCTCTTGTCATAATTTCAGGGTTGATCTCAACACTCTGTGTGACACTACCGGATGTTACCTCAACCATATATTCGACTTGTGTTGTACTGACGTCACATGATGATACGCCACAAGCCCAAGCATTACCCACGAAAATCTCTTCCAATGGGATGTTAAATCGAGCTGAATCGGAAGAGAGCGTCTTTGAACCACTCCACATTACATTACCGTCTGCTTTCACCACCGCATCAACTTCATTTGCTGAACCAATAATTCTGAATGTGAGTTCGTTTGAGTCTTCTTTGAGTTCCATATCAGCGATACCAAAGGAACTTTCAGGCATAATCATTGATACTCCGTAAGGACCTGCTGCAAGAAGAACTGCAAGAAGCTCGATCGCACTCGCCCATTCGCACAGGATCAACACCTGCTTCAGACATGTTTTGACCGGCATATAGTGCACCGATTCCTACTACAAGTACGGTAAGAACAACGATGAGGCCCCACGACCCTCCTTGCAGTGAAAGAAGGCCTCCAACAACGATGACAGCCCAACCAACCGAGGTGAGAATGGTCGAAGTATCAGGCCCATCACTTGGTTGGACATTCAATAATCCACCAGCAGCTTCAGCCTTGACCTCTTGCTCAACAGGTTGGGATTCGTTTGTTTCTTCTGCTGCTGCAGCCTTACTCAAAAGTCCACTCATATTCTCAACTCATAGAACCCTCGCATGGATAGGTTAAGAACCCAACCCTACTGAGGGTGGATTTCGTTTGAATTTTCAGGTTACAGGCCAGGGGCGGCTTCACGCCACTCGTCTTCTTCATCGTCAGCATTGATGAATCGCCGACCTGCCACAGCAGCAGCCAAGGCAACCATCGAAAGTGCTGGAATCACTTCAAACCCTGGGAGATAAATACCTCGGACGTAGATGGTAATCATTTGTGATTCTCGATCGCAGCCTCCGTTCTTGCACGAGAAGTCGGATTCAGCGTAGAAATCAAGCGTGTGGTATGCATCAGTCCATCCTTGGGTCTTGGGTGTGCGCACCTGAATTCGTACTTTCGCAGGAGCAACCATAGGCTCGACGTTCACCTTGCTGATTGGGATGTTGATGTTAAATCCGGCATCTTCAAGCGACTCACGGGAGTTTTCTGAAATTCCAACCTTCATGAAATCGAATTGGTTTCCAAGGTTGTAAACTTTGAATTCAAAGTCCTTGTCTGTCTTTGGCATGAGTTGGACGAACGGTTCGACAGCTTCTACTTGCAGGAGAGCGAATTGTGTAATGGAGACAATCATTGATGCACCAGAAGTTGCTTGATTTGCAGGTGGTAGACCGTTGATTTCCTGAACGCTTCCCTGAATGACAAGGCTACGTGCTTGCATCGTCATGAATGGTTGAGCTCGAACAACAACCTGGAAGTCTTCGTCTTGCCCACCACCGACGTAAATATCACCCGGGGCTGCAGCAGCCAGGCCATCGGAAGTAACGGAAAGGGCGATTTTCTCAATGTATGCGGTTGGGTTGGATGCTGTACATGTTGTGAAGCCTACAAGGGTTGACCCGGGCTTGACGTCAACCTTGATTTCAGCTGGTTGGCATGTGATTGAAACAGCAGCCGTAGGAATTTGTGCTTGAGCAGGTACAGCCACAAGCAATAAGGATGCAAGGTATATCACTAGAACGGTGAAGGTGCTCTTTCGGGTTGACATCGTGCTCACTAACTAATCCCACTCTATCGACCCTCATAACCATTGTGTCGCAAAGTGTCCCTGGAATGGATGAATGATGTGGGCCTGAAGGGATTTGAACCCTTGACCGCCCGGTTATGAGCCGGGTGCTCTAACCAACTAAGCTACAGGCCCTTGTCAATGCTGTGAAGATGTCCTTCATGAGTCTGCCGAATCGAACATTGCCAATGACGATTGAGACGGTTTGGTTTTCGAACGAACCAAAGCCTCACAGGCATCGCGGATTCGTTCTGGAACAAACACGAGGATTCGTTCATCTGTTTGTGTTAACGAACGGATAAGAGGTGAATGTTCAGCAGCATCCCGGCCATCTTCCAAGATAATACCTTGAACATAGGGCATGTATCCTCGTTTTCGAATCGATGCTGTTATCAAATCGTGTACTGGATCGAATCCTTCCTTACGCAAATACGAGACAACTTCTGCTTGAACTGACTGAAACATTTCCGACGTCAATGAGGGAATCCTGAGTGATTTGTGATAATCCCTTCGAGCAAGGAGGCGCTGAGCATACCCTGACAAAATGGCATCATCATGCTCTGCAAAGCGTCTGATTGCAACCTTAACATGCGAATCGTGCAAGGAAGCGTATTGTTCTGGAGTCAAGAATTTGTTCGTCAACATGTCCTCAATCTCTCGATCAAGTTCAATTTGTTCGCTGAGTACCAATTCTCTGGCTCGGGCGAGCATTCGAACAAGATACGATTGTGTCAACATATTGACCTTGTGAAAGTAGACTTGATTGTACATGTGATATCTGGTTACTAAGTAGGCCTCAATTGCAGGCAATCCCCATGATTTTACATACAAACGACCCTCATCATTCACCCTTAGTGCCCGAATAACTCTGGCACTGTCAAAGCCACCAATCTGTGCACCTGTATTTGCTTGATCACGTATCATGTAATCCATACGATCAACATCGAGTTGACTGCTGATGATCTCTTTTAGAAACGGAGCTATTGGTTCGCCATTGCATTCGTTTAGACCGTCGAGCAGCGCGAAAAGACGTCGTTTCCGGTCTTCACCAAGTACATCTGTCAACACCTTGCCAATCTCGGAGTCGTCACTTTCGAGAAGGATTCTACCCCAGTGTTCATGTGAGTGGAATGTTGCGAAAACTTCTGGTGTTTCCAGAAGATGAGAATAGGGTGGATGGCCAATGTCGTGAAGAAGAGCACCCAGTTGTACAAGTTCAGCGTCTGAATTGGATAAGATTCCTGGCTGAACTTCCTGCAACGAGGAGGTCAACTCTCCTGCAAGGTGATAGGCCCCTAGTGAATGAGCAAATCGAGTGTGGGTCGCCGATGGAAAGACAAATTCACACGTTGAGAGTTGTTGAATGTTCCTCAACCGTTGAAACTCTTGTGTATCGATAATGCGCGCATGGTGCCCGGGAACCAAGATATCTCGGTGAATTTCATCACGAATAACCCGGTCTCGCATGGTAAATGCTGTCCATGACTATCATTTCAAGGCATCTCTTTGCAAAAAGGCTGATGGAAAGGATATTCTTCATTGAGCCTCAGGACGAGTCATGGCAGATGGTCTGAAAGGCTTCCTTGCTCGATTATCGACCGACGACCCCGAAACCAACGGACCTCGTTTATGGGTCATGTTTGCGATTTCATTATTTCTTGTAGCAACCTTGAATTGGTATGCAATGGTTCGAGAACCATCGATTGTCGACGTTGATGAACTCACAGATTACATCAATGAGGTTGTCAAAGTAGAGGGTCAGCTCATCTCTTGGGTTGAAGATCCATACAATTCAGGAGATGATCGTCTCGATGCGATTATCGATGACGGAACAGGAGTCGTCGAACTCCGATGGTATCGCCCTGCGGAATTGCCCCCTATCGGCACGAATGTAACTGTGATTGGTGACGTCATCGAGTACGAAGGACGCATGTGGCTCCAAGCACTTGGTGCTGGAGCTATGAATTGGGATCAAGAAGACATACCAGATGCACCATTACTTTCGATTTCAGATGTCGCTCTTGAACCTGAGGCATACGCTGGTGAAGTCATTCAACTCACTGGTTTTCTTTCTGAATCAATTGCACCCGATGTATCGTTTAACAGCGCATACCTCGGAGATCATCCAACCTACGGCAATTCTGAACATCAAATGCACATGATCATGCATTCATCCACCGGTGAGTGGATTGAATCAGGATCGAAAGTTACAGTGCAAGGCATTCTTTCGTACCAACAACGAGACCTTCGATGGAGCATCCACGTTCAAGGACCAGAGATTCTTCTCGATCGAAATCACCCGGTTGAAATTCCGTTGCTTGACTGGGCTGGTCAATCCACATGGATGTATCAGGCAGGAAGTACCGTCGATGTTGCTGGCGTACTGTCAATCGAAAACGGTGATTGGTGGCTTTCAGGTTCTGCTGGATCCCCGCTATGTGTCCTACCCAGCGATGAAGATCTCAGTAATTCGGAACAATGGGAGGGACTTGCGATACAAATGCGGGGACGTTTGGTTTGGAATACCGCAATTTCATCGTGGTGTCTTGACAAAGGTGGCTCAATGAACGATGAGTTAACAGCGACATCAAGTATCGACGATTTGTTACTACTCCTCAGCGCAAACCCTAGTGAGGCTTTACAAGATTCCACGAAACGTTATGTTGTTTCTGCTTACATGAAATACGCACTCGAGCCGAGTGTCGAAGATGAAGGAGCATACTTCGTCGATTCTCCGGGATACACTCCAGGTTGGACAAGCATCGCCGTAACGATTCCCGGACCCAGATCATCTTGGCTTGAAGCGGGTCAAGAAATCATTGCAAATGTTTCAGTGGCATGGGATGATGAGAACATGCGTGCAGAATTGTTGGTTCATGAGTACTCTGAAGGGCAAAAAGCGAGCCCAATGAACCTGCTTTGGTCAGACGGAGCAACAAACTGGGGATACGATAAGAACAAGATTGTTCGAATCAATGGATTAGCAACCGAGGAAAACGGTACGTGGTACCTTTCTGAACCGGGCAGCGATAAGCGGATTCGTTTGCAAGCCGTCAACAACTGCATCGGTTTGGATGAATTGCATATCGGCACTGCAATGACCTGGGAGGGTCGACTTCGACAAACAGAGGATGCCAATTCGTTGTCGATGGTCTACACCTTGAATGACGCAGATGTCGATGACAAGGACAACGACGGCTTGAGCGACGCACTTGAATCCGCATTTGGTACGAGTTCCAACACTGAGGATACTGATGGCGATGGAACGAGTGACCGTCAGGAATACATCGAACAATCGTAGGTGATAACATGATTGAAGCCTACTTCTACGAACTCTGGTGGCTCTTGGGCGCCTTGTTCTTCGGAGTCTTGCTTGGATCTCTTACTGGATTGATTCCCGGTTTCCACGTTAACAACGTCGCATTGATTCTACTCGCACTCTCACCAGGACTACTGGAATTAGGCATACCTCTGTCAGCAGTGGCGGCCATTATCGTATCGACAGGAACCGTTCACACGTTTTTGAATTATATCCCTTCAGCGTTGATTGGCGCACCTGATGGAGATACAGCGTTGTCGTTACTTCCAGGCCATCGGATGTTGCTTGCTGGTAATGCTGCTCGTGGTGTTGCATGGTCAGCGAGAGGGTCACAACTTGGCCTGTTTCTATCTCTACCCCTCATCGTTGTTGCTCGAATTGCCTTTGGCCCTGAATTGAATTGGTACGACGGGCTGAGAGATTGGCTTCCAGTTATTCTTCTCGTGATATCACTTCTTCTTCTTGCTACTGAAACAACTCGTCTTGATTGGCCGAAATGGGTGCAAAAGCTTACACGAAAGCGCCTTGGAAAGGACAGTCGACTGGCTGGATTCTTTGCTGCAACAGTCTTCTTTTTGCTTGCTGGATTGTATGGATGGGCTGTGTTTGAACTGCCGGTCGATAGCCCAGTTGGGATGCCATCGCCTTCCCTGTTGCTTCCAAGTTTGGCCGGTTTGTTTGGCATTGCCAATCTCCTCGACATCTATGCAACAACAAGCCATCTCCCCCCCCAAAAAGAGAACTGGGATTTGCCCCCTGTTAAACCCCTCATTGCACCGTGTTTCTGGTCCGCTGTAGCAGGTGCAAGCATGGGCGTGTTGCCGGGTATGACCGCATCTCAAGCTACCGTTCTGGTAATGGGAGGTCGCAATGTCGCAGCCAAAGTGCAAGGGAAAGAAGGATATGGCATGGACTGGGAAACTCGACGCTTGACTGAACTCAGCGATGAGGAATTGTTGGAAATTGCAGTTGCAGAAGCAGAGGACGGATATGAAGGTCCGCAAACGAAGCAGGACTTGGAAGTCATTGCAATCCTGTCAGCTGTGAACACTGCAGTGACTGTAATGGTTCTCGGATTTTTGTACATCATTGGCAGATCACGTTCAGGTGCTACGCTCGCTCTGAAAATGATGTATCCAATTGAAACTTGGAACTCAACTCAACCTACTGCTGATTTTGTTCGACTTCTCGCCGTAACGCTTGCAGCTGGAATTATGGCGATGCCGATCATGAAAATCGTAGGTAAAGGTATGCTTAGACTCCATGCAGCGATACCTTTGCAATCCATGGTGATGGGCGTCATCATTTTCGTCACTGCATTGGTTTGGCTTTCGACAGGGTTTGTAGGTATTGGCGTTCTGATTGTGGGAACCATTCTTGGACTCATGCCCCCACGTATCGGAATTCGACGAAGCCACGGAATGGGAATCATCCTCGTTCCCATCATGATTTACACGTTCGCACAGATGGCAGATAGTTTCGGTTTCATCTGAAATTATGAGGATTCCCCGCACCAAAAGATATGAGGGGGAAGGCGGTGGATTGATTCGACGATGCCATATGCGATTTGAGCCGATTTTCCTTATTTGCCTGATGATGTTGGTACCGCTTACGCCATTTGTCGAACCTTCTGAAGCAGTTTCGGCTCGCGCTCAGCCTTGTGGAGGTTCAGTCTGCATCAACGAAGTTATGCCGAATCCAAACGGGTACGATGATGCAGCATGGCCAAATGGCGAGTGGCTCGAATTGTACAACGGTGGAACAGCGTCTGTCGATGTTCGCAACTGGTATTTTTCAAACAAGGCATCGAAAGTACTGACGCTAGATTCTGCTTCCATCGTTGGTTACAATGCAAGCAATCCATCAACCTACACAATCGCTCCAGGCGATTACATGATTGTGGCTCGGAACGGAACACCAAATTCGGTTTTCTATGTTGCAAACTCGAATGATTTCATGACGCTCTACGATTCATCGAACAGTTGGGTTGATGAAGCGACATGGAATTCCAGTTCAAGTGGTGTAAGTCTTGAAGAGGACCCTGCAAATGCTTACAACGACTGGATACCTACATCCAATCCGACTCCCGGTTCCATCAACTCCGGTGGAGGCGGAGGCACTGGTGGTCCAACGTATGCACAAAGTGATGTCATCATTAACGAAGTCATGGCAGACCCATGGCCAAGTTATGACAACGAAACTTGGCCCGGAGGTGAATGGGTTGAACTGTACAACAACGGCACTTCTACCATCGACCTTACAGGATACTGGTTGCAGGATATTGCAGGAAATATGATTCTGCTGGATGAAGGTCATTTGGTTGGAGCATCGAGTGATGTGTCATCACTTCTTATCCATCCTCAAGAAACAAGAATTGTTGCGGTCAACTCAACGTCAAACAGTGGTGTTTTGAACAATGGACAGGAAACTCTGAGACTCTACCTTGCAAACGGAAGCATCGGCCATGAGGTCATGTGGAGTTCCAATCAACCAGGATTTTCTCTTGAAGCATCTCCAAATGGAGCAATGTGGCAATACTCAACCTATCCGACTCCAAATGCAACGAACGCACCAAAAATCGATGAAATTACTTCAACAGGCGATGTCGTCTTGAACGAAATCTACCCTGTCAGCACAATGGATGGAACCTCTGCACCTGATGGTGAATGGGTTGAATTTTACAATACAGGGACAATTGATGTTGATTTGAATGGCTGGTCGATTATTGATGGCATGGGCAATGTTACGTTCCTCGACCCTGGTTCTATCGTTGTCAACAGTTCACAAGGTAGTACGATGATCAATGCTGGTGAACGAAGACTTGTTGAATTTACAGCCGACACACGTCTCTGGGATAACTACAACCATGTCGTGGTTCGAGATTCGTCTGGAACCATTGCCGACATGGGACATTACACGACCAACTACGGGCCAGACATTTCATTGGTGCGTGGACAAAATTACCATGACCCATGGACTCCATCTGTCACACCCTCTCCCGGTCAACCCGAACCAACACCTACACCAACGACAGGTGATGTGAAAATCACAGAAGTTCTGCCAGATGCTGTTGGAAGCGATTCCGCATCCTACCCCGATGGAGAGTGGCTCGAAATCCGAAACATGGGTGCAGAAGAAGTCGATGTTGCCGGTTGGAGGTTCTCTGCAACGGGACGAACGCTCATTCTCCACCAATACAACATGCCATCGAAATCTGACACCGTTCTTCAGCCTGGAGAAACGACCCTCATCGCTCTGAATGGTACGTCACAATTCTATCTGAAACACACGACACCTGACCAAATTTTCCTTTACGATGGCAACGGAGTAGCGGTCCATTCTGCGCAATGGACACATACGCTCGAAGGCGTATCCCTCATCAACCATACAGAAACACACGCAGGAGCAGGTCCATCCGGAACCAATGCACCATCATCATCCACTACGTGGAGCGAGATCGATTGGCTCAACAGTGCTTGGTCAACACCGGGCGAGGAAAATCCAGTATGGCCTGCCTATTCAGGAAGCGAAGATCTCCTCGTCACCGAAATTGCAACCGCTTGCGACCTTCCAACATTCCAACCCGCAGCCGATTGGATCGAGTTGTACAATAATGGAAGCAGTGAGATCAATTTGAGTCGATGGATATTGCATGCTGATTATGCTACCAATCCTCTGATGGGACGTCAGTTTATCGATGCGAACATGCTTTACGATTCCACATCAGATGCAATTCTTTCGCCGATGGAGCGAGTTGCTGTCGAACTTCAGCACGACATCTTCGGCCCTGATTTGGACGATGTAAACACCATGAATGTCCTCAATCCAGATGGTGAACTAGTCCTCACAATAGCACCTCCTGCTTCACATCTAAGTACGACTTGTGCAACCTACGGATACAACGAGACAAATCAAGAATGGATTGAATTCATGTGGCCAACTCCAGGGTCTCCAGAACCAGATGCAAGTATGATGGCATCCATTGATGACATCAAATTTAGTTCGATCATGTGGGATGGAGTCTCCTCAATATCAACTGAAATGGAATTCTTTGAGCTTACCAATATTGGTACTGAATCCGCAATCCTCAATGGATGGAAACTTAAGCGGATCGCTTCGGACGGATCATCGTTTGAATCGGACATTACGAATTTGCAGCTTGACGCAGGTTCGTCGGTAAAACTCTCCAACGATGTGGCCGCTTTGGAATTGTTCGAAGATGGAAACATCATCGACATGGGTATTGCAATGGAGAATCCAATCTTCCTGCTCGACAGCGGAATGGCCTTGCAACTCATCCATCCAACGGGCGTCATCGCAGATACCATCGTCTACAAGAACGGGCCCGTTGACAGCGAAGGCTGGAGTGGCGTCTCCCTTTCAGAGCCAGTAAGTGGTATTGACAATCTTATCCTATATCGGGGCGATGGATGCGGACTCTTGACAGACACGAACCAATCCGTTGATTGGCATCAGCGATGGGGTCGATTGGGCGCAAGCGATTTCTGTCAAGACTCTGGATTTGATGATGCAACTAAGATCACTCCACTTATTGCACCCGAACATGGTTTGATGGACATCATTAACTGGATTGATGGGGCTCAGACTTCTCTCCACGTTCACCTGTATATCCTACAATCCAGTGAAATTACTCAGGCACTAATCGATGCGAAAAACCGAGGAGTTGATGTTGTTGTGGTCCTCAATGAACCCGAGGATTGGTGGAATTCGAACGATAATCAGGCACAGAAAGCGTATGCGTACGCATTGAAGTCGGCTGGTGTCGAAGTTCATTGGTTTGGAGGCTCAGGAGACGACCCTTACCTCTACCTCCATTCGAAGGTAGCAGTCCGTGACGATACCTCGGTTTGGATTGGTTCTGGAAACTGGAAACCATCTTCACTCCCATACGAAGGTGATCGAGGTAACCGTGACTGGGGTATACTAGTCGACAGTGCACAACTTGCGGCCAATGTCAAAGCGAACATGGCTTTCGATGAAAACTCAAGACATGTGCAAGCAGTTTCCTCGACTCAACCGACAATTTCCTATGTCATCCCCGATGCCCAAGTCATTGATCAGGCGACTGCTGATGCCCTCACAGGCACATTCAGTGGCCAACTCCTCACATGTCCTGATGATTGTGTTGAAGGCTTGACTGAATTGATTCAATCTGCTGATAGTGAAATCCTACTTTCGCTTCAGTACCTTGACTTGGATTGGAAATGGGGCTGGGGAGAAAATCCACTGGTTTCAGCTTTGGAACAAGCCGCTACTGATGGAGTATCGATACGCCTCATTATCAACGGAGCCTATCTCGATGAGGACATTCAAGATGTTGTTGATCGAATCAACAACGATTGGAACATCACCAATGGTTGGGATGCTTCCGCTGTCATCATGAGCGAGGATGATGATGTTATGAAATTGCACAACAAGGGCGCGATTGTTGATGGAGAGTCCGTTCTCATTTCAAGCATCAATTGGGGAGACTCCGCCATGGTTCGCAATCGAGAAATGGGCCTCATTATCACTTCAACAGTGGTTGCAGCTCCATTCATTGAATCATGGTATGCCGATTGGAATCGTCTTGATAATGTCACAGACACGGACAATGATGGAATGCCGGATATCTTTGAAGTCAACAATGGATTGAATCGAACGATTTCGATGCACAATGGCGAACTTGAGGCAGATATGGACAACGACGATGATGGTCTATCCAACCTCGATGAATACAATCTAGGAGGCAACCCATTGAATTCAGATACCGATGGAGATTGTATTCCAGATGCTGTTGAAGTGAGTTGGGCTCAAGCGACTGCTCTTAACCAAAATGTCGACGATGTATCGCCCAGGGATGCAATCAACTTAGCTGATGCTGATGGAGATGGTGTTGACGAAGCAAGTGCCTTAGGTTGCGACCTCGGTGGTATCGAACCAATTGATACCAATAACGGAACAACAAATCAAACGAGTGTCGATGATGATCAAGATGGTGTGCTTAATGCGAATGATGAATGCCCGGATACGCCTGCAGAAACACCAACCGATGTTTCCGGTTGTTCTTCCGATCAACGAAATCAAAAAGCAGGTGATGCTGCTGGAGAAGCCGAAGAAGGATTTGGAGAAAATTTCATGTTGATTCTGATGCTAGGTGGCCTTCTCTTGCTCGTTGGAGCGGTCTATGGTATCGTTCAATCTCGCAAAGAAACTGAGGCGACAAAGGATTGGGTTACGGAACAACACATCGATGATGTTGTTGGAACCAACTCGGAATGGGAACAGCCTGTTTTGGATGGACGAAGTGAAGATGAAGCATCACCTCTCGCCAACGACCTTGAGAGGTTCCCCGGTTGGACTGAAGAAATGTTGCAACAGTACCTCGACCATGGTTGGACACTCGACCAATTGGAAGAGTACTACCAACAACAGGTCGCTGAACACAGTTAATCCGCGCAACCTTCACAAAGGACCGTCTCCAAGCAGACACATGGCATACAACTCAACGAACCCTGTCTTTCAACCAAAATTTTGGAATACGATTCAAGGTAATGACCGAATGACACTTGAAGGAACATTGCAAAAAACTGGAATTCTCTTCGGAATTGCAACCGCAAGTGCAGTTGGATCGGTTGTACTCGGCTACATCATGCCCACGCTTCTTGTCCCAATGATGATGTTCGGCATGTTTGCAACATTTGGAATGGGGTTCTACCTTTGGTTTTCCAGACCTACAGAACCTGCAACTTTTGTCATTGTATATGCCGCCCTTGAAGGCCTCTTCATAGGACCACTTACGCTCTTTTTCGAGTTGACGTATCCCGGCATCGCAATACAGGCTGGACTCGCTACATTCGCTGTTGTCGTCTGCATGTTGACAATCTATTCAGTGGGGATTCTTCGACCTACGCCAACTTTCAACAAGATTGTATTTACACTTGCAGGATCGATTTTCCTTGTCTATTTCATCAACATCTTCCTGGTCTTTCTCACACCGTGGACAGTTCCTTTCCTACACTCATCCGGACCAATTGGCATCGGCATTAGCCTGTTCATCATTACTATCGCTTCCTTGATGCTCATCTCAAATTTTGGAATGATTGATTCGGGCGTTCGAATGGGGGCTCCCAAACAACAGGAGTGGTGGGGTGCCTTCGGCGTCATGGTAACAGTCATTTGGTTGTATTTCGAAATGCTTCGATTGATTGCAAAACTACGAGATTCCAGGTGATTCGTTGACCCGTCCATTACCAATCGCTGATCTCAGTGATTTCCTATCCGGTGATGAACAACGCGTTCAATCGTTTATTCAGGCAGTAGGCGACTCACTCGCAGACATTGGTTTCTTTGCGCTGACCAATCACGGCATTGACCTCTCCTTGATTGAGGAAACGTATCACGAAGCTGAATCTTTTTTCATGCTTGATGAATCTGTGAAGCGATTGTATGCAAAGCCAGAGATTTCGCACCAACGAGGTTACACGGCTTTTGGTGTTGAGCATGCGAAAGACAATCCTGCACCTGACCTCAAAGAATTCTGGCAAACAGGCCGTGGTCAGCAAGGTAGCGAAACGGACAACAAATATCCAATCAACATATGGCCAAATGAACACATTCCTAAGTTCGAGCAAAAGGTCGACAACCTCTACAATCAAATGGAAGCGATTTCAAATCAACTTCTTTCTGCCTGTAGCATCTATCTCGGAAAAGATTCCAATTGGCTTCCTTCAATGGCTGAGAAAGGAAACACCATTATGCGTATCATCCACTACCCACCATTGGATTCTTCAACACCAGAAGGTGCGGTTCGTTCCGCAGCTCATGAAGATATCAATTTCATCACATTACTCATGACCGCTACCGCTGCAGGACTTCAAGTCATGGATCATGATGGAACTTGGATTGATGTTGAAGGAAATCATGAGCAAATTATTGTTGATTCCGGAGATATGATTCAGAACCTTACGAATGGTTTGTTCAAATCTACAACACATCGAGTTGTCAATCCAGGAGATCCAACACAGCGACGATTCTCGATGCCGATGTTCGTTCATCCTCGAAATGAAATTGATTTAACGCCTCGACAAGAGTTCATTGAACAAACGAGTGGTGTTGCAGATTATCCATCGATTACTGCAGGAGCGTATCTGCACCAACGCCTCTTGGAAATTGGCCTAGCATCAGCTGATGAGAGTTGATGCTCATGCACATTCCAAGCCTACTTGCAAAGAAACGTGATGGGTTGATTCTTGAAAAGAATGAGATTGAGTGGTTTATACAGAATTTGCACGAAATTCCAAATGAACAAATTGGTGCTTTTTTGATGGCGTGTCAAATCAATGGCTTGAATGCTGAAGAAACGACCTACCTTACCAAAGCTATGCTCGAACAAGGAAAGCGTCTACCGCATCGGGAAGGAGCCATCGACAAACATTCAACGGGAGGAGTTGGTGATAAGATGAGCCTCATTCTTGCACCAGCACTACGTGCTTGTGGAGCAATCGTTCCGATGTTGGCTGGAAGAGGTCTAGCACATACTGGTGGAACGATTGACAAACTTGAGGCGATTCGTGGGTTCAACACTGGATTGACCATTCAAGAGATGGAAAACAATCCGTGTTTTATTTCTCGTCAAACCGACGAAATTGCTCCAACAGATTCGATTCTTTATGCGATTCGTGATGTTACAGCCACGGTTCCGTGTATTGGATTGATTACTGCATCAATTCTTTCAAAGAAAGCTGCTGAAGGAATTCAAGCACTTGTGCTGGATGTCAAGTACGGCCGAGCCGCTTTCATGCAACATTCAGAAGATGCACGTAAACTCGCACAGTCAATGGTCAGAGTTGGTACTGAACTTGGAATCGATGTCACATCTCAGCTCACACAAATGGATCATCCAATCGGCAACATGCTCGGAAATAGTCATGAAATTGCTGAATCGATTGATTGTCTCAAAGGAAAGGGGCCTGCTGACACCATGGAACTTGTTCATGCTCAAGCAAGTGCATTGGGTTTTGACATTTCAGAAGTGATTGCAAATGGCTCTGCATTGAATGAATTCAAATCGATGCTTGAACGTCAAGGGGTTGATGCTTTGATTGCTCAACAACTCATTGATGAGCCATGGAGTGTACTCGAACGTGCACCTCAACAATACGCAATACAATCTGAACAATCAGGCTATGTTGCTGATATGGATGCACTCGCAATAGGTCAGGTGCTTTGTGAAGCAGGTGCTGGTCGATCGATGCAAGACGAAGAAATTGATCATGGAATCGGTATTGAGATTCACCACCATATTGGTTCAAAGGTTGAGGAGGGGGATGCAATCTTAACGCTTGATGGACCGTTTGGACTCAACATTCATCTTCTTCAGCGATTGAAAGATGCAATTACAATCTCAGATTATAAAGTCGGTGTTGCTTCAAGGATTCTTGAAAGTATAACAATTCGCGAATGCTCAACGACTTGAATCGATGGAAGCCATCATAAAGGAGATGTTAGTGGCCAAACTCGCCGATTTAGCTTAGCTGGTGGAGCGTGGGACTGTTAATCCCAAGGTCGTGGGTTCGAGCCCCACAATCGGCGTATTTCAACTCCAAACGTAATCAGGTGAATGCATGATATCCGAAACTGTTCTCGGCGTCCTGTTCTGTTTCTTTCTTCCACTTGCTGTTGCAGCCCGCTTTTGGCATTGGTACACGTTTTTCAAACGTGGTCAAAAAATCAAACTTGCTCGGCAAATGCTCGAGGAAGAAGCCGAAAAGTAGCAAACTATTCCCACTCGATTGTACCTGGTGGTTTGTGGGTAATATCGTAGACAACTCGATTGACTGCACCTTTGACCGTGTTGGTGATTCGTGTACTGATCTTTTGTAAAATGTGATGTGGTATCTCCGAATATCTTGCTGACATTCCGTCCATACTTCGTACTGCACGGACCACAATTGTTTCTCCATAGGCTCGAACGTCACCATGGACACCAACTGAGCGAACGGGCAAGAGTGCTGCAAAATACTGCCAGGGCAATTCCATCTCACCTGCTGCTGCTCCCGCTTCAAATTCTTCTTCGACGATTGCACATGCTTCACGAACTACTTCAACACGTTCAGGCGTCAGTTCACCAAGTGTTCGAACTGCTAGACCTGGACCAGGGAATGGTTGTCGTTCGGCAACAATAATGTCAAGTTCTCGAGCAAGTTCTCGAACTTCATCCTTGTACAATTCACGAAGAGGCTCAACGACTTCAAGCGTCATATCTTCTGGCAAACCTCCAACATTGTGGTGAGATTTGATTGTGTCACGAACACCGCCACCAGATTCTATCCAGTCAGGAGCGATGGTGCCTTGAACAAGATACTTTGCTCCACATTTCTTCTGCTCATCCTCAAAAATACGGATGAATAATTCACCTATGACTTTGCGCTTTTGCTCAGGTTCAGTGACACCTTGAAGTGCTTCGAAGTAACGATCGGCTGCCTTTACTGTAATGAGATTGATGCCTTGCTCAGCGAGCATAGCCTCTATTTCTTCGGTCTCATTCTTTCGCATAAATCCAGTATCAACATAGACACAATGCAAGAGATTGCCAACGGCTTTGTTTGCAATAACAGCTGCTACAGTTGAATCAACACCACCTGAACACGCAATGATTGCAACGTCGTCAATGGTTGACTTTAGTTGCTGAATCGATTCTTCGATAAATTCAGGCGCATCGAACATCTCAAGCCCTGCCGTTGACTTCTCGATCCATTTGGAGCACGCGCTCAACTTGGTCGAGTTTGTCTTGAACGAGGCGTTGTGCCATTTCATCGTTGACAAGTGCAAGCATTTGGACTGCAAGGTGACCTGCGTTGTCTCCTCGATCAACACCGACCGTTGCTGCTGGAACACCAGGCGGAAGTTGAACAATTGAAAGAAGAGAATCGTATGGTACTCGACCTCCACAAGGAACTCCAATAACTGGCTTCGTGGTCAAGGCT
The DNA here is from genome assembly GCA_036019775.1 of Thermoplasmatota archaeon. Taxonomy (GTDB): domain Archaea; phylum Thermoplasmatota; class Poseidoniia; order Poseidoniales; family Poseidoniaceae; genus MGIIa-L2. Next base: position 13,462 of record JAYXXD010000002.1, on the reverse strand, counting down.
GCTACAGCACCGGGCAATGCAGCGGCAAGTCCAGCCATTGCAATGAATACCTTGCATCCATCTTCTTCCGCCTTGTGAATAATGTCCTCAACAAATTTTGGTGAGCGATGTGCTGAAGCAACACGCAATTGATAATTTACACCGAATTTGTCAAGCACCTTCGTGCACTTTTCTGCAATCGGCATGTCAGACTTCGAGCCAAGTAAGATAGAAACATCCATGACTAAACCGCAACGCGGGTAGTTCTTTTAGATGACCCTTCACGCATCTTCAATCAAAAATCCATCAAGGTTGAAAATCTGCTGTGAGAAGACATCGAGATGGAGCCAACAACCTTCCTCATCAAAGGTACAATACAATACAGCGAGTTGCTGTTTTGTTCTCGATACAGCCATGAGCCCATTGCTTGCTTTTGCATTAACAATGTTCCAATGGCTAAGACGCTTTGATTCAAGTTTGAGAAGACGATTTGTATCCCATTCTCGACGAAACTGAACGCCGTAACCAGCTGAAGTTTTGTTTGCAACCCTAAACGTGACGATGAATAAGAGGAAACAAAACAACAACCCAAGATATGGTGAATAGTGATCCATGAATGCAAAAAAGAGGGCGAGACAAAAATAAACAACACCGACATGTATGCCTCGATGAAGAATCAATACCCGACGTTGGGAGTACGTTGAAAGTAAAGCTATGCCAATGAGCAGGGCCGAGATGAGCGTTAACCAAGGAACAAATGATGTGTATTTTCCAGAGAGCAACATCAGTATTGGAAAGGCCATTGTTAATAGCGAGGCGGCCAGTGTGAAGAGAGGGATGTTCATCACTGCTTTTTCTTCGGAGGGATACCAGCCTGCTACGAATAGCCCTACCATGTTGGGACCAGACGATTCGGGTTCTTGTGTCTGTTGGATATCGGCGATGAAATTAAATCAAGAACGAATATACATCGCTTAATGGAACAGATATATCGATGCGATTCAGAGGCGTTCCTTGCCCGCCTGAATCAACATCGAGACCTGCATCTTGTGCACAAAGGACAGGAGATTCAGGTCTATCGAGGAATGCTTCAATTCGTAATTTTGACGTACAATGAAATTGGTGATGAGTTGCTGGTACGTTTCCGCCCAAGCATCACAGTCGTCGGCCTGTTGATGCTCTCTTCGATACTTGTTGCAACTGCTTTCGTTGCATCTTGGTGGATGCTTGCGATTGAATTGGTCTTGCTTGGATTGGCATTGATTGTATATTCATCACAACTCACTTGGGAATTGCTCCAATTTACACAAGAACCGAGCACACTTCGTTCTCATTCATCATCGAATGGATGACGCAAGCACAAATTTCGAGCAGCATAGACCTCATCAACACGTCGGACAGGTGTTGTAATCGGAGCGTTGTGAAGAGTTTCAGCATCGAGTTGCAAGACTTTACAGAAATCTTTTGCAAAGGTATCAAGAGTATCTTTGGATTCTGTTTCAGTCGGTTCGATCATCATGCATTCAGGAACGACCAATGGGAAGTAGACTGTAGGGGCCATGTAGCCCATGTCAAGAAGACCTTTTGCAACATCCATCGCTGAAATCCCGAGCGACTCCTTAGCTGGGCCAAGTGATAAGGTAAATTCGTGTTTAGCAACAACAGTATCGGCACCATCCACAAAGAGATGATCAACGCCTGCAGCTTTCGCCTCACGATGAATCGCATGACGCAAATAATTTGCATTAAGGACAGCATGTTCAGACATTGTTCGTAATTCTTTACCGTAGCGGCGGTAATAAGCCCAACATCGCAAAACAGCTCCTGCGTTACCATGCCATTGCTGAACTTTTCCAATCGTATGTTCAGGAACATGCCATGTGTACCAGTATTCGTCAACAGCCTGCTCATGTTCTGATTCAGTTGGATTGCGACGAGTTACAATCGGAGACGGCAAAAATGGTGCGAGATGTTCTTTTACACCGATTGGTCCTGATCCCGGGCCTCCACCACCGTGTGGTTGACTAAACGTCTTGTGAAGGTTGTAATGAACAGCATCAAAGCCCATCAATCCTGGACTTGTTCGTCCAAGAATGGCATTGAAGTTTGCACCATCATAATACATCAAGCCTCCAACATTGTGCACGATTTCAGATGCTTCTGCGATATCTTGCTCAAAGAGACCAAGTGTATTCGGATTTGTAATCATCATGGCCGCAGTATCATCGCCGACAACAGCACGAAGTGCTGAAAGATCAATTCGTCCATCTTCTTGACTTGGAATTTCAATGATTTCAAAACCAGCCATTGCTGCACTCGCTGGATTTGTTCCGTGCGCAGAATCAGGAACGATGACTTTGGTCCTGTGGTGTTCACCACGATGGCGGAAGTATTCTTGGAAGCACCGTACGGCAGTAAATTCTCCTTGGGCACCAGCTACAGGTTGTAAGGTCACTGCATCCATTCCAGCACAAATAGCTAACATCTCCTGCATTTCGTAATAGATCGAAAGCAATCCTTGCAGTTGATGTTCAGGCTGATGTGGATGAATGTCGGCAATTCCGGGAAGTTGTGCAACGACTTCGTTGACACGCGGGTTGTGCTTCATCGTGCATGATCCAAGCGGATAGAAACCTGTATCGATTCCAAAGTTTCTCTTCGATAACCATGTGTAATGTCGAACCATCTCTGGCTCGGAAAGACGAGGCCAGCGAGGCAGATTCTTTCTGATCATGTTTGCTGGTAAATCAAACTCTGAAGCAGGAAGAAGTGGTGCTGGTTGAGCATATCCCTTTCCTTCACCACATTTTTTATAAAAAAAACGACTCAAGCATTCACCTCCTTTGCCCAGTTCGTAAGTGATTGAATCAATCGATCGATGTCGTTTTGGCTGGTCTGGTCGGTCACAGTGAGCAGCATTTGGTTCGTTTTTTCAGGATACCAGTGAGATACATCAAATCCACCTATGATGCCTTCATTCTCAAGATACGCCAAACATTCTGAAGTTGTTGAAGGCAATTCGACAACGAATTCATTAAAATGAGATTGGTCAGAATATGGAAGTTGAACGGATTCTAAGTCCGATAACTGACGCTTCAATTGGGTCAAAGCAGCCATATTTCGAACAGCCAAGTGTTGCAATCCTTCAGGGCCAAGCAAGGACATGTGCATAGCACCCATAAGAGCAATCAAGGTTTCATTGGTACAGATATTGGACGTTGCTCGATGGCGGCGAATGTGTTGTTCTCGTGTTGAGAGAGTGAGACAATATGCTTCCTTTCCATCAACATCGATGCTTCGACCGACAATTCGGCCTGGCATCAAGCGAAGGTATGGTTTGGTACATCCAAAAATGCCGTAAATTGGACCGCCACCCGTAATTGGACTTCCTAACGGCTGACCTTCTCCGACCACGATGTCCGCCCCGTAATGACCTGGTGCTTCGAGAAGACCGAGTGAGACAGGTTGGACACCGACGATGAGCGCAGTATTCTCGCCGATAATCTCCTTCAAGGACGGGTAGCCACCATCGATGATTCCAATTGGATTGGGTTGTTCAACATAGACTGCACAAGATCCTCGTGCTCGCTCAACATCTCCAAGATTGATGCAACCATTGTCATCATGACGTAACGTCTTGATTTCAATACCGGCACCTTGGCAGTAATTGTGAATCACAGACACACGATCGGGAGGTGTTAGTTCCGAGATGTATACAGTGTCTTTTTGTTCAGCTTTACGATTGTGTACTCGAACTGCACACGTTATCGCCTCTGCAGCAGCCGTCGAGCCATCATACAGCGAAAGATTGGTAATCGGCATACCAATTAATTCGGAAATAAGGGATTGGAATTCCCACATCGCTTGAAGCATACCTTGGGAAACTTCTGGTTGGTAGGGTGTGTATGATGTTAAAAATTCGCCTCGAGTGATAAGTTGGAAAACACTGGAGGGAACAAAATTCCGATACAGTCCTGCTCCAAGGAAAGATGGTTGTTGACCGAGAGCAACGTTTGCACCGAGCAAACGTTTTGCATCTGCCAATAGCTCTTCTTCGCTTTGTGCTTCAGGCAACGGTAAATCACCGTTCATTCGAACAGATTCTGGCACATCGGCAAAGAGTTCATCGATGGATTCAAAGCCCATTTCTTTGAGCATTTCTTCTTCTCTTCCAAGGTTTGGCAACTGGTCGACCATTGAGAACTCCCTCGCAGTTAGAATCAACCAATCGCGTAGCGCTCATAATGTTCGTCATTGAACCGTCAAGAAACGAAGACCGTCTATACAAAAGGAGGTCGAATAATAACAGCACGAACCGATGAACGAGGACTTGCTGCAATGAGGACTTCATCTCCTTCTTCAACACCCGAAATGTATCCTATCCCGATTCCAGTATTTCCAAGAGACGGAGAAGGAGCACCTGATGTAAGTTGGCCGATTTTTGCACCATCGAGTGATAAAACGTCTTTTCCAGGCCGAGGTAGTGGACCTCGTTCAAGATATTTGATTCCCCACCAACGCTCCTCGGAAGAAGCGTGCGAAATCACGCGATGGCGCCCAATGAACTCATGTTCAGTATCGAGACCAAATGGTACATTCGTCTCCCAAGAATCACGAGCGAGGTATGCGTGTGACCCATCATCAAGGCCTGGCCAAAGGAAATCAACTCCGGAAAGGAGGTAGCCCTTTTCGAGACGGAGTGTATCACGCGCACCCAATCCGACCGGTGTAGCACCGGCCTCAATCAAAGCCGACCATGCGGTTGCAACTTGATCGTTTGGAAGAAAAATTTCGTATCCTGCTTCACCTGTATATCCTGTCCCTTGAATCCAACCATCGACTCCGAGTTGATTCTCTGATAATGTGGCCCACCTGAATCGTCCAACGTGTTGTCCTTCACCAAAGGCTGCATCGAGATGCTGTTTGCTCTTCGGGCCTTGAAGGGCGATAATCGATGTTCCTGGAGATAAATTCTCAATTGAAACGCCCGAAGCTTCAGGCGAACACGCTTGAAACCAATCCCACATCACATCGATCATTGAAGCGTTCGGAACACCAAGTATTTCCGTTTCGGAGACAACTGCAAAAATCATATCATCGATGATGAATCCATCGTGGTCAAGGAAGTGTGTGTAGGCGCATCGTCCTACGGGAATTGATGCTACCTTTTGTGTAGCAACCCCTTCAAGCCATTGGCGAACATTTTCTCCAGAGAAACGGAATGTACCCATATGTGATACGTCGAAGAGGCCTGAGGACGTCCTGGTTGCAATGTGTTCTGCCTTAATGTTGGAATACCAAATCGGTAATTCAAACCCATGAAAGTCGACAATGTTTCCATTAAGTTTGACATGCTCATCAAAGAGTGCAGTTCGAATCAATTCTCCTCCGCCCATTTTATTCACGTCCCCATTACTGTTGAGGTAAACCTCGTTCAATATCCTTTCCAAGCGATACTACGCATTCAAGGAATGAGTCGAGTGATGACTCAGAAATACTACGATTAGCGATTACGGAACGAAGAACAATCGAGCCATTTATTGTACTTCGGCTCACCATAAATCGACCATCCTGTATAAGCCGTTGTCGTAATTCTGCATTGATTCTGTTCCAGTCACTATTGGTAGATTCGCCAATATAACGGAAACAAACGTTGGTCCACATTCGTTCACTCATTAACTCAAGCGAAGGGTGCTGTACGATTCTTTCCTCCAAGAAATTCGCTAATCCCATGAATCGCTCCACCATTGCAGCCCATCCTGCATCACCTATCTCGCGCCAAGCTAACCACAATTTGAGTGCATCATTTCTCCGACCACATTGAAGAGAATACCGACCTAAATCAACATCTTCACCTGTTTCAATGTAGAGGTAATGAGCAGTATTTCCATTCGAACAAACCGCTTGCAAGACATCCGCATCCTTGACGATAAATGCGGAACAAATCAACGGAATACCCATCATTTTGTGAGCGTCCCAACAAAAACTGTCAGCAAGTTCAATGCCATCCATAAGCGATCGGTATTTTGAAGAGAAAAGACAGGAACCGCCCCAGGCAGCATCAACATGCATCCAAAGATCGTATTTGTGCGCAATCTTTGAAATTTCTCGTAAAGGATCAAAACTACCTTTCACTGTGGTTCCGCTCGTTGCAAGAACTGCAAATGGTATCCTACCTTCTCTCAAAGAACGTTCAATTTCTTCTTCCAGCACGTCTGGTCGCATTTGACCGTGTTCATTGCATCGAATTTTGACAAGATTCCCTTGACCTATTCCAATTACATTAGATGCTATGCTAAATGAATAATGCGACTCTTCTGAGACGAAAGCGACCATATTTGTACCATCAAAGCCTGCATGGCTTGACATTGGTAGTTTGGCTTGGCGAGCACACAACATTCCCAAGAGATTGCCGTTGGAACCACCAGTCGTAAGCGTGCCCTGGCTTGTACCAAATTCAGCGAGTTCTGCAATCCGTTTGATGATGGTCGATTCGATAAGCGTAGCAATTGGTGCAATCTCATAGGTATACATCGCGGTGTTGGTAGCCGCAGTAACCAGTTCACCAGCGATCGAGGCGATGGAAAGACCACCCCATAGCGGGTTCATGAATCCGGGTGCAGTAGTTCGAACTGATTTTCGTAATACCGATTCAATGTCATCAAGAGCTGCCTCAAGTCCTCTGCCTTCCAACGGGAGTTTGAGATCCGATGTCCTTGATAGTGAGGCGTGAGTATCAGAAGGTCGAATCTTGGTCTGAGTTTGACTCGAAGCTAAAAACGTCTTGACCCGAGATAGAACCTCGTCAAGAAACAGTTCAGGCTCCATGTTGCTGCTCTAGAGAAGCCAGTCTTTGAAGATGGCCATTGACTCCGAAGAAGGAAACTTATGCGACTTGCATTTTTTGATACATAGATTGAATAACTGAATCAAATTACGCTAATCATGTTAGGAGAAAATGGAGACGCATGGCTGTCACGACTGCACATGCAACTTGCAAGAGAATTACGAGGCCAAGGATGGTCGCAGATGAACATTGCAGCAATGCTAGGTACAACGCAAAGTACGATTTCAAGACAATACCAAAAGCCTGTAACCTCGTTACCTGGTTCTGCAGATGAACTCGCAGTCGATGGTTGGGCCAAAGAAATTGCTGGTGGACTGCTCTCCGTTGGGCAAAATGAAGAACTACTCCGTCAGCGATTCATCGTGGAATTTCAATTTACAGGCAACCAAGTCCTCCGCTTCGATAAAACGCTTACAGGCCTTGATCTTGAAGTCGATCAAAACGAACACGCACTGATTCGCAGACTTGAATGGGCCATTGGCCGTCTTGATGCTCGAACAATCATGCCCGTTCTTCCCAACGTAGGTATGAACATAGCCGCATGCCTTCAAACTGCAAATTCTGTCGACGAGGTTGCAGCGGTTCCCGGAAAAATTACCTCTGTCGATGGAGAATTGCGAACACACGGCAAACCACAGTTTGGTTCATCCAAACATCTTGCCGAATTGCTCCTTGAAGCAAGAAACATTGACGCTTCAAAAAGCGCCATCATCAACATACGCCCCCCTGGTGACTACGAAGGTACGGACATCGATGCTGTCCAAGAAGCCTGCAATCAATTGGGATGGAAGCTTGCAGACGCTGACCGAAATGGTTTGGAAAATCCTAACTCAAATGTTGACGTCATCCTTGACATCGGTGATTTTGGTTGGGAACCATCCCTTTACGTGTTGGGACAAAGTCCACTGGAAGTCGTTGACCGATGCCACACATTGGTGAAGACTTTGGAGGGAATGGATTGATACGCACCATTTTCTTGCTTTCATTAGTTTTCCTCGCCCCTTTATCGGGATGCCTTAGCCAATACAGTACAGATGACGAATGTGTCATTCAAAACGGCACGAATGATGGAACGTTGACCATTGTCACATACAACATTTTCGCGATTACAGACGAAGTTCTCGCTAACTTTACGGAACAGACAGGTTACGAAATAAGCATTATTTCAACCGATGATGCAGGAGGAATTCTTGAACACCTCTTGCTCGCAAAAGATGCACCACAAGCAGATCTTGCTCTTGGACTTGATAACACGTACTTGCAAACGGCTCTTGAGAATTGCCTACTCGCTCCACATTCAGCAACGTTGCCTGAACTCGACCCACAATCGCTTGTACCTTACAACGGTGAAATGGCGGTTCCATTCGACCAAGGATATGTCTGCCTGAACGCCGATACTGAAGCATTGGAAGCCAACAACATATCGTTTCCAACCACATTGGAGGAATTGACCGATGATGCATGGAAAGGTCGAACTGCATTCCCAAGCCCGGCAACATCCTCTCCCGGTCGTGCATTTATGACTGCAACAATCGATTATTTCGAACAATCATCGACCATGGATGCCATGGAGTGGTGGAGTGCAATGGCTGACAATGATGCAATCTTTACAACAGGCTGGAGTGAAGCGTATGAAGTTCATTATACGGGTGGATACGGCGTTTGGGAGCCAGGATACATCGGTGATGCATGGCTTACTGTATCCTATTGCCATTCACCAGGTGTCGAGGCAAAATATGGAGGAAATTACACAATTTCGAAGGCCATTGATATCGATCATGCAACCTTCCACCAGGTTGAATACGCTGCGAAGGTGAATGGAGGAGGATCAGCAGACGCAGTTGATGCGTTCATTGAATTTCTCCTGAGTGATGAAATCAACACGAATATGCCAGAAAACAACTACATGTATTCTGTCCTTGAAGGCGAAGATCTTCCAGAAGAAAATGGTTACAGATATCATAGCCCAGTTCCAACAAACCCTGCTGAAATCTCAACTGAACGTATCGATGCTGAAATGGAAACATGGGTCAAGGATTGGCGAGATGCAACCAAATCGATCTGAGTTGGAAACATGCGAAGAGCAGTTGGACATTCTGTCCCAGTTGTGTTGTATCTTGGATTAATTCTCGTCCCAATTTTGCTTTCTCTTGACCGGCTTGTCTTTGTTACTGGCTCAAATCCAATCGAAGCAATTTTTCGGCTGGATGAACATCCACTTGCTATCGAGGCTGTTCAATTCACCTTGTTACAGGCAACAATCTCTGCACTTCTTACGCTCGCAATCGGTTTGCCGATTGCATGGTGGCTCGGGCGCTACGAGTGGAAACATATTGGTTTGATTCGTGCAGCTTTAACACTCCCATTTGTGACACCAACCGTCGTTGCAGCGATGGGCTTCCTAGCATTGATCAACCAAGGAGGGATCCTCGCTTCGATAGGTATTGATCTTCGAAATGACACAGGTATCATCGGTTCTCTTTCGTCAACCCTTGGCATTGAACAATCAGGACACATCATCGCTTTGTTACTTGCTCATGCTTGGTTCAATCTTGCACTTGTGATACGATTTGTTGAACCCAAGATAGCGACATTACCTCCTCGATATGAAGAAGCGTTTCGAATACTCCCTGTTGGTGCATCTCCATTGGAACGCCTCCTACGGTTTTGGTGGCCAATGTTGAGAACTTCCATCCTTTCCGCATTTGTGTTCACATTCATTTTCTCATTCACATCCTTTGCCTTAGTCCGGTGGTTAGCGCCCGAATATTGGACCATCGAATCGTTAATGGCTATCGAAGGAGGAGCCGCCGGAATCCCAGCATACAGAGAAGATGTCAGTCTTCTTGTTCTTGGTGGAGCAACACTGCAGGGAATTGTCCTTCTCTTGGCATTAGGAGTAGCCGGTAAATGGCAACAGAAACAGTCCAATGAAATCGAACTTGTCTCCGAACATTTTGCAAGGAAGAATATGGGTAAGCCAAGTCTTTTCCAGAGAGTTGGTATCTTTTCTGCATGCGCCTTTGCTTTAGCACCTCTTTTCTTGATGGTCCTCGCCTCGGTTCGAATCCGTGACAGAACATCGGAGTCCTACCAATGGAGCACTGAAGCATGGAGTTATGCATTTGAAGGGAACCTGACGTATGCCTCTGTTCCTGAGGCTCTGATGAATTCGTTGTTTTATGCAATTGGATGTTTGCTTGTCTCGTGTATTCTGGGTTTTTTCGTTGCTCAAACGATTCATTCGCTCGAGGAAAGGAACAGGCCAAAACTCGCTCAAACAATCGATGTTTTATCGATGCTACCGCTTGCACTCTCAGGTGTCATGGTCGGCTTGGGCGTATTGCTTGGGATTCTGAAAGTTTGGCCCGCTTTATTCTCTTGGTATGCACTACCAATCCTGCCACATGCGATGCTAACAACCCCGTTTGTTGTACGAATTCTTTTGCCTGCTATGCGTGAAATCGATTCGGATTATGAAGAGGCTGGAAAGATACTTGGATACAATCAAAGCCAGCGATTTATCAAAATAAAAATCCCATTATTGAAGCCCCATCTTGTGGTAGCAGCTGCACTCTCGATGGCGTTCTCTCTTGGAGAATTTGGAGCATCATGGATTCTTTTGCGTTCAGGTGCTTGGGACACGTTACCTGTGTTGGTCGATCAACTCATGTCACGACCAAAATACTTCCAACTTGTTGAGCCTATTGCAATGGCTACAGCAACTGTCTTGATGTGTCTGACCTTCCTATTGTTTGTTATTGCAGAACGATTTCGCAGTCATCAAGGAGGTGGTTTTTGATGAGTCTTAGTATCGATCAACTCAATGTTCGATTCGATGAACATCATGTCATTCATAGCCTCCAACTTGAACTTGCATCAAAAGAAATTATTGCCATTCTCGGACCGAGCGGTTGTGGGAAGACCACACTGTTACGCACGATTGCAGGCTTACAGAAACACGATACTGGAACAATTCAATTGAATGGAATCAACATACAAGAACAGCCGTGCGAATTACGAGGCATTGGTATGCTCTTTCAACGACCAGTCCTATTTCCTTTCAAGGATGTACTTGGAAACATCCTGTTTGCTTACAAACGCAAAAAAGATTGGAATATGGATGAAGTCAATGCCATCATCGACGAGATGGGACTCAAGGGAAAGGAGAAGCAAACCATTGAAACGCTCTCAGGTGGAGAAGCACAACGGGTCGTATTGATTCGTGCCCTTCTTACCAATCCAAAGCTTATGTTGCTCGACGAACCACTCTCCGCACTTGATGTCGATTTACGGAGAAAAGTTGCTCTTGAAATCCGCTCAATCCTCAAGGCTAGAGGCATCCCTGCCATCCACGTTACGCATGACCCTGCGGAAGCAGAAATTATTGGCGACCGTGTTGTTCATTGGAATGAATTACAACCAGGTGATGATGATGAGTAATCTGTTCAATCCTCGTCCATGGCGATTGTGGAATTATGCTTGGAAGAATCGAGACAACAGACTTGTTTTCACATCGTTCTTTGGCATATTTTTCCTCGCATCATTTGGAGTTCCATATGGTTTTACAAACCGCATTTCTGAATTCCTTGACTGGACCTTGTTCGATCCTTCGTTAGCGATCGATGACTCAATCCCCTACATCCCATTCCTTAATTTAGCGTACTTCTCGTTCTATGCGTATTATGTGATGATTCCATTTTTTGCATCAACTGAAGGACAAAAAAAGTCTGCAATCGTCTTCTCACAACGAATGTTCGTCGTAACGATTCCAGTTTTCTTCATCTTTCTTCTAGCACCTGTTGAAGTCAGTATTCGAACTGGAGTTGAAGGAAATGATGTCCTCACATCGATGCTATCCCTCATTCATGTTGTTGATCAACCTTACAATGCTTGGCCGAGTTTACATGTTGGTCACAGTCTATGCGTTGTTCTATGTGTTCCAATGATCTACAATGTTAACCGCTTTGCATACGCATCACTTTGGTGTGCTTGGCTTTTGCTCACAATCTCAACCATGACGACACAACAACACTACCTGTTTGATGTGATCACAGGGATTCTCTTTGCACTCATTGTTCATTATCGCTTCATCAAACCTGTCGTTAGGCAATGCAATTCAAACGAATTTGATGATGCCTTCGAGCAGCTTCAAGCAAACAATGCTGAAACTACTTCTTGCTGAGTAAGATAGATGGTCAAGCCAACACCTGCCATGATCATCATCCATGACCCAACCATCTTGATCATTCCAGTCATTCTTCGCAGGAAGTTAATCATCACCTGACGACCGAGGCCAACCAAAACGGTGACAAGGACCATCAGAATGAGTAGACCAAGCATCAATCCCGATAATCCAGAGATGGTAGCACTGGTCCCAAGTGTACCAAGGAAGAGAACAAACGGCAACACAGCTGCGGCCGTACAATCAATCGATGCAGCCGCATAACCAATTCCATAGAGGTACATGTTTCGACGAGGCGTGAACGTTTCATCCATTTCAGTTGTCGACCAACGGTCAACCAGTTTCTGAACAAAGCCAAGAACGTGAGAGGTAATTCCAAGGAGCATCATTGAACCGAGGATGACCAAAAATACGGCAATTCCAATTGCAATGTAATGAACCATACCTGACTGAGCAAACGCTTCACCCATTGCAAACGCAATGATTCCAATGATGATAAAGAACGTCCACATGCCCAATCCAGCGAGGATACCAATCACCCAAGAGGATGGCATGGCCGTCTTGAGTTTGCCTTCTTTGATCATTTCATCTTCGCGAGCGCCGAGACTGAGATAGTACGAAATGAAACCGGGAAGAACAGGGAATGCACACGGTGAGAAATAAACTAGGATAGAGAGAATCATTCCCAGTGCAAATACTGCAACAAACGATGTCGATGGCTCTTCCCACGCAATTCGATCGTCAATGGTTGTTTGGACATCTCCCGTTAATGCCTTCTCAACTGCGGAGTTAAAATCGCCCCACCCCCCAATCGGCGTGCCAGTAGCTTGGCGTTCTATGATGTATCCTTCAACGTCAATCACCATTACGACAGGAATTTGTCCAGTTCCAGCGGTCGTGAACAATTGCTTGGGATCTGCTGAGGAACCATCCTCAAGCGTTGCTGCTTTAGTAGAACCCAAACCAGTGGGATAAAGTGGCACAGTATACACCTCCCCCTCTACTGTAGTGTTGAGATAGTCGAGCGTTTCATCATACCATGCGCCGTAGGCGATGATATGGAAACCCACACCGTTTTCTTCAGCAGTCTTATTCCAACCGTCCATTTCCTTTTCAAGATGTTCTTGAACGTAATGACAACTACCACAATCTCTGGCCATTAAATCAAGAATGATGACATCCCCTCGCAGCTCAGAGAGGCGAATCTCACCATCTGAATTCGTATAATTCTCTTCGATCCCAGTTCGATTGAGACTTTGAATGACAATTTCAGGAATAGGAGCAGGTTCTGCATCCGACTCAAAGATCTCATCCATGCTATCGAACAAAGACAAACCTGCAAAGGCAATGACACCGAATAAAACTACGGCAATACCGAATGCCTTCCACGTTTCGGAGCGTTTGAAAACGCCCCAATCGGCTTGGTCAAACATCCCCATAAATGTTCCATT
>JAYXXD010000001.1:0-70896 GCA_036019775.1 Thermoplasmatota archaeon | reverse complement strand
GATATCGCTAACGATTCTTTCCTTGCTGCATGGGGGTCGACCGGAGTGAACAGAGTTGATAATGCCCCTGTAGCAGTTGTGGGTGACGTTCTCCACATGGGACTCGCAGGCTATGGAGTTGCCCGAAAGGATCTCAGTACGGGTGAAATTCTCTCACCGTTGACAGCAAGCAACCGTGGCGGTTTGCTCCCGTCCGACCAAATATACGCCTTGGACACCGATGGATTCAACCTCTACATAGGAACGCAACAAGGTGCTCGCAAATGGGACGGAAACCAAATGACAAGTTTCGGTCAAGGTTCTTCCTGGCAAACGCGCCCTTCGCAATTCTTCGACTTTGCAATCGAGTCGAGCATTAGCGGAGGGACTCTGTATGCTGGCACCAATATCGGAGTTTGCAAGTACAGCATCGCAACCATGGGCATCGACGATTGTCTGAACGTCTACGACGGCATGCCTAACTGGGCGACATATGCTGTCGGTGTTAACAGCACAACTGTTTTTGGAGGAACCTTCAGCGGTGTAGGACTCATTGACAAGAGTAGTTTCACCGTTGATGGTGAATGGGAAGCAACTGCGTCTACCTCAGATGCTATTGTTGAAATCATCGATGATATTGCCTACATAGGACTCACCGGTATTGGTGTAGCGCGGTGGGATATCACCAACAGCCAATGGCTCACAACTTGGACTGAAGATAACGCTCTTGACAACGGTAACGAGATTGTTACCAGTCTTATTGCGGACATTCGACCAGGATACATTTGGGTCGGTGGACAAGATGGTTTCCAATTGCTCGGAACTGCCAATGGTTCTGAATTTTATGATATCGAAAAATCAGATGCACTCTACATTGGAAACGGCAATCCACTCGACCTGACAATGTTCGGGAACACAATGTATTACCACCAAGGTAGTTCAAGTGACAGTATCTATGGTATCGATGTTGCAAACTTCACCTCCATCGCTCCGCTAGATGCAGGTCAACGGATTGGAGAAAACAATGGAGATGTTGTTGGATTGGAAATCATGGGAGATACGTTGTTTGCAAGTGTTGTTTCAGGACAGTGGTGGAATCAAGACGGTAGCGGCGGCATCGTCCAATACAACCTCTCTTCAAACTCATGGGGAACATCTGTCCTTCCATCTGGCCAAGTTGATCGTGTTACTGCCTACGAATCCTCAAGTGGACATACTTGGATATCGTGGGGTGAAATTGGACTCGAAGTTTACAGTCCAAGCGGAACGAAATTAGGATTCTGGGACAACCTCGAATTCCCTATCCGTGAAATCATCGAGTACGATGGGCTTGTTCTCTTCGCAACCGAGGACGGTGTTGAGCGTTTCAATGAAACCTCTTTCTCCTGGGAGTCGACGTGGACACCAGGAAGCGGATTGCCAAACAACATGGGCGATTGGATTGGTGAACTTTGGACGGATGGGCGTCATCTGCTCGTAGGTTCTGCAACATTCTCAGGATGGGGCGGTTTCCAGCGAGGAATTATCGGTCAACTTGATGGCTCAACTGGAACTTGGTCGACCTTTAATACAGGCCAGAATGGTGTGCCAAATGGTTACCCACTTTCCATGAGCGAATGTGGTTCATATCTCTACATTGGACTGTTTAACAACAACGGAGGGGTCGTGTACATGGATTTGAACAGTTCTTCCGTGAAGGGTTCTTTCACAACGTCCGTTTTGAGCAATGGAAGAGTTGCAGCAGTAGCTTGTGACTCTGTTGACACACTCTATGTGGGCTATGATGCAGACAATCAAGGAATTTCGAAATACGACACCTCCGCCAACAGATGGTTGGCAGGAATTACCTCTGGAGCAAACAATTTGCCAACAGATCCAGTTTGGTTCGATGCTTTGGACTATGCAAATGGAAAACTCATGATTGGGTATGATGATTCAGGAGGATTCGCAATTATCTCAACCCTTGGAGCCGTAACTGGACAAGCCAGCATACAAAATCTCGGGACCCCGGTAACTTCCGTTAAACATACTGGAACAGAATGGCTGATTGGACAAGCAGGTGAGGCAAGTGGTTACTCTCGGGTTGACAAATTAGGTGGTTCTGGATTGTACACCGCATTTGAGCTCCCAGCACTCGTTAGCGGGAACATACCATCAATGGTTACTGATGGTTCCAAAATTTGGATTGCAACAGTGTCTTCTTCTGGAGGTGGCGGAAATGGTGGAGGGCAATCTAGCGCTGGAATCCTACAGGGTAGTTTTAACTCAAGCGGAGGAATCGATTGGGAGGAAGGTTGGGCATTCCCGTTTTCCACCACAATCAGTGACATGAGATTGGAGGGAACAACCCTGTACGTTTCAACTTCGGGAACAGGTTTGTACGCGTTGAACACATCGACAGGCACCTTGCAAAGACAAACGGGATCAATACACAACAACCTCGGCGGGTTGGGTGTGCACACAGCCAACGGTGTTTCAACAATGTACGTTGGCTTACTTGGTACATTCTCGACATCCGCTGGAGTCCAATCGTATGACTTAGCAACCCAACAATTCGGAAGTGGCCAACTTCTCTCAGGATTACCATCCGATAATATCCAAGGATTTGCTTTCTCTTCAGACCACGTTTACGTAGCAACTCAGAATGGGATCGGCCGATGGAACGTGACTGCGAACGACTGGGATAATCCGCTTACAACTGCAGATGGATTGCCTTCGTCAAATATTGAAGACGTTAAATTCATTTCGAATTCATTGTACATCGCCTCAGCAAGTGGTCTTTCACAGTATATTCCGTCCACAGGAGCGATTAGCACGAACACAAGTGCTGATGGGTTACTCGGAAATTCAGTATGGTCGATTGAAACTTATTCTCCTCCATCCACGAATCAAGCCATTCAACTCGTCCTCGGACATGATGGCGCAGGATCTGAAAGGCCTGGAGTATCAATGATTGATTCATCCTCAAACTCTGTTCTGTCGACACATCGATTCGATCAATTGCCCTCGAACTACATTACTGCAATAGCATCTGATTATGCTGGTTTACATATTGCAACCGATGTTGGCCCCATGGCCCACTACGATGGATTAACACAAGAATTTGAAGATGGGTTGGCAAGTTTCCAGCTCCCGTCTTGGCCAATTTACAGGATGAATAGTGACGGTACTCATTTGATGCTCATGGGCTTGAATGCGCTTGCAATTGTCGAAGCACACACCTCCTCGCATTCACTTGTTAAATCAGCATCAATTCAAAACCCAACAAATGTAGCGGTTGGAGCGAACGGTTTCTGGTTGACTACAAGTGATTCTGGGCTACGGGGTTGGACACCTGCAACTGCGTTTAATGAAATGGAAAGTCAGACCTCTCGATATGCAAATCCGCTCAATGTTGGATTCAATTCTCAATTTATGGACATTTCAAACATGACTCACCCCGGAAATACAATTGATCTCGTCACTCCCGAAAATTCAGTTGAACTCAATTCAACCGCAGGCCAACCAGGAATTCATGGCTTATTGTTCCAAACTGTCCCACTTATCATGACATCACCAGTTTCAAATGCAGCGGTGTGGACAAAATCCAACACGTTGAGATATGATGCAGTCCTTGAATTGGATAACACAACCGGCATTGAAGACGGTCTTCAATTAGCGATCAATAACGGGCAACTTATCAATGGAACAAGATTCGTTCCAATCAAACTTATCTCTCCATCAAACGGTTCAATAGAGGTCCGATTAACATATGACTGGGTTCGATTGGATACCCCCGTTGAGATTTCAGACATGTATGACAGACCTGATGATGGCGGTGGTGCTCTAACCGTTGAATGGACGTTAGTTCACGATCCGGATTTCAGCCGCTACTTAGTGTATGTAAGTGATCAACCCTGGACCGGTCTTCCGACAGATTTCGATCTCACCAGTCGAATCATTGACAAATCCGAGTCCATACACAGTCGATTGAAAGCTGATATTACGACTGCAAACGGAGTGCCACTTTCAGATGGTACCGAATATTATGCGCTTGTAGTTGTAGAGTACAATAATGGTAGATTCGGAATACCAAGTCAAGTCTTTGGCCCAGTAACTACCAGTAACGAAGTTCCAATGCCACCGAATTGGGCAACTGCTCAACCTTTGGAAGGTGGAGTTCCAGGTGATTTGGAAACTGAATGGTCGCGATGTACTGCTCTTGACCTGCTTGAAACTCGAATTTATGCCTCCACTCAACCTATGACAAACATCCTGGGGCTTTCTGTTGAATCCTCTGTCGTGCCATCAGAAGGAAATACCACCATCCTTAATTTGGAGGCTGGAAAGCCGTACTGGCTTGGATTTACATGTGTAGATTTGATTGGACAAGAAGATGTAATGAATGCAACGATCATTGGTCCTGTTGTTCCAACGGGAGGCGTTGATGACGGAATACCGCCCGCTAAATTGGAAAATGTTTGGGCTATTGATACCCCAGATGATGAAGGTGGGCGCATTACTGTCGGGTGGGACATCAGTCCCGAAGATGATTGTGCATTTTATGTCGTATACGCCATCACAGACGTAATTTTCACCACAGATCCCACATCTGTGGCAGGATTTTCAGAATCAAGTGTTGTCAACAGTTGCGATGAAAATTCAACCGTTATATCTCAGATTGGCGATTTACCTCTATCCAATAATTTGGAATATTACATCGGAGTTGTTGCGTTCGACACTTGGCTAAATGGCAACCTCAATGGTGTTGAGATTGTAACTGCAACCCCCCTTGACAATTCAAACGGTTCTGCAATACCTCCATCACGAATTGAAAGCATACAAGCTTACGACCATCCGAACGATGATGGGACTGCAATCGATGTTGTATGGTCAATTTCAGATGCTGGAGATTTCAGTAAATACGTAGTCTGGGCAGCTGACAAACCTGTTGACGATATTGGGTATCTATGGAATTCTTACGGTGATGATTCAAGTAATTGTGGCTGCATCGTTATCGACAAACAATGGATTGATGAAGAGAAAAACCCGATTGAGTTGACGTTGAATACTGCACTCTATGGTGATTCAACGCAAAGCAATCAGTTTGGGCCATCTGATACACCTCAATTGATTCAACCTGGAATTGAGTTGTTTGTAACCGTCACCGTTCATGACCTCCAAGGTAATGTTTACACTGATGCATTGCTATCTGCAAGTGTAACACCAATCAATAATTTTGAGGATACAAACCCCCCTCCAAGACTTCGAAATATTAGCCTCTATGACCGCCCGATGGATGATGGCTCAGCCCTCAACCTTGATTTCGAACTCTCTACGGCAGGAGACGTAACCGAATATGCAATCTATGCTGCATCATGGTCCTTTACAAGCGTCGGAGTTGGAGCAGATGGGCCCAATGCTCCAATTATCACTCTCAGTCGGGACCCTGCTCTTCCACTAACCATTTCAGAATTAGCAGGTGGCCTGCCAGTTCTACCTGGACAAGAAACTTGGGTTACAGTTGTCCCTGTTGATTCATCTGCAAATTCATTCAAAACAGATCTAACGGTCGTTTCGGCACAATCGGTAGATGATGGAATAACTGATCCAGGCAATTATTTGCCGAGTATCGACGGAATTACGCTCAAATGGGTTGAAGAAAGCGATATCTTGGTTACATGGAATCATTCCAATAACCTGAATGTCAAGGGATACCAGATACACATTAGTTCAGAAGATTTCATGGATATTTCCGATGCAACACTTGTTGGAGAGACGCAAACCTTGAATTCGTTCAAAATAACAAGCACCATTTTTGAAAGCCTTGTAAATTCGTCGGACTGGTTCATTTCTGTAACAACCTTTGATGAAAATGAAGTTCGAAGAACGGTCGATGCTGTACGAATCACCGCTGTGAATGCTGGAAGTGATGAGTTGACTGACAGCCCTGAGGAAGGTCTTGAGTCATTACTGACAACACCAAACCTTGTAGCAACAGGGCTTGTTCTCATATCGCTCTTGCTTCTTATCGCCATCTTCCGTGGAAGAGGAAAGCGAAACCAGCGAGATAAAGAGTGGGATATTCAAGCGGCTACTTGGGGAATCAGCGATGACTCGTGGAACACTCCCTCACAGTCAAATGTGCCTCCTCCTCCACCTACAACACCAGTTCAAACCGACACGCTCTTCCAAGCTGCTGATCGGATTGAACGTCAAGAAAACGGCAGAGAGCAGTATGTTCCACAGATGCCAGTAATGAGTCCTGTACGAACCAACCTAGATGACTCTCTATTGAACGACCTCGATATCGGGAAAACTCAGCAGAAGTCAACCTCATCAGTAGATACATCATTCCTTGATGACTTGTTGTAACACCGAGATGCTCAAGGCATAGCGCGTTGAGGACTAAGCATGAGCGGGGTTAAACAGGGCCCTCGGTCATCGGTATTCACAACAATGAGGTTTTCAAAAAGCCAAGGCGTATTTTTGCTCGAAAATCATCTCAACCGTTTGAGGCTTCATGCCGATAAATTGAGAATTGATACTTCGAAAATTGATTTTGATTCAATTCTCGACTTGCTTCAAAAAAACCCTCCTGATTTAACTGAAGGTCTCCTTCGGCTTGAATGCACTTCTACTCTCGAACTCCGCATCTCATATCGCTCATTTTCAATTCAAAACGAACAAGTGGACGCCATTACAGTACCCAGTAAAGTTTGGCCAAAGCGTGTAGCTGGAACGAAACATGGTGAATGGAAATCATATGGTGATGCCCGAGAGCGTGCAGAGCGTCATGGGGCTGATTTAGCTCTCCTTATTCACAATTATTCGATTATTGATTGCGATAGATGTACACCTCTTATCTTGGATGAAGACGGTGTTATTTGGAGAAGTAGTTCAGAACTTTCGGTTGATTCAATTACCTTTGAGTTGCTTGAAGATGAATTGGTGATGAAGGGGTTTTTCATTCAACGTGGAATTCTCAATGAGCGCCTTGTGGCTCGATGCGTTGAGGCTATCGCCGTCGGAAGTGGAGTAAATGTACTAAAAATCGATTCAATCGATGGTGATCCGATCGGGAATGAAAGTTCATTCCTTTTCGAACATTGTGTTTCAATTCTCGATGGACAGTACAAGAACGAAAATCTTTGGACAGAGGTTTGGGAATGAAATCGATGAACTCTATTCGCCAGCTCCTCATCGAACGGGGACTTATTGGCCCAAATGCTGGTGCATTTGGAACGAGTGATGAATTCATGCTCGTTTCAGCAGGACCTACGAGTCATTTGTCCCGTTTTTCGTTCTTATGTGGCCCCTCAACCACTCGAGTTACCATCCGACAGCCTTCAAGTGAAACTCTACCAATGCAGCAAAGACATTCACCTCTTTCAGGTGATATTCGCCTTGAAGAAAGACCACAATTTACATTCCGAGAAGAGAAATGGAACGGTAAAATTTGGATTCAATCCTCAACGAGCTCACATTCGTCATTAGCTACAGGACTGAGAGAAATGTGCCCGGCAAATGAATCCACGTTTTCTGGAGAATGTCCTAAAGATCTTCCATTCCGTGGTCCATTTTGGGCAGGAGGGCTTTCCTACGATCTCTTGCAATTGACACAACCACTGAGACTTCAATATCCGCCAGCTGAGGGGAATTTATTATGCGTTTTATGGCACATTGAACGTTGTATAGTATATGACAAAGAACGTGATTGTTTTTTGGTTTTATCGACAGATGAGAATTGGAGAAGCGGTGCGTTGAATTGTCTTAACGATGTAAAGGAAGAGCTTGATGAAATTGAAACATTGCTCGCTCAACTACCAAGTTCTAATTGTACTGATGGCGAGCATGAAGAAGTAGTCAAGGATGTTCAATCAGCTATTGTCGATGGGCAGTTGTATCAATTGAACTATGGACGCACTTGGGAAGGTGAAATTCAATCCGAACCATGGGATGTTTTCCGGCATTCTATTGCATCAAATCCTGCACCATATTCTGGTTTTCTCCACATGAAAGATGAGGAATTTGCTCTTGTTTCAGCATCACCTGAATCGCTTCTTTGCACAGAAAATGGAATCATTACGACCGCTCCAATCAAAGGAACTGCTCCACGAGGTGCGTCAGATGCAGAAGAATTACTTCTTCGCGAGGACATGATTTCCGACCGTAAAGAGCGTGCTGAGCATCGAATGTTGGTTGATTTAATGCGAAACGATATCGGGCGAATTGCGAAACCAAATCAGGTTTGGGTCGACCGATTTGATGTTGAAGCATATTCAGAGGTTCAACATCTCGTATCGCGAATAAAGGGACGGTTACGAGATGACATCGATCTCTTTGATGCCATAGAGAATGTATTTCCCGGGGGTTCGATTACGGGATGTCCTAGAACAGTAGTCTGTGCAGCAATTGATGAATTGGAGAGAAAACCACGTTCGTTTTGGACCGGTTCAATCGGGTGGTTTGATCCTTTGACAGGATACTCATCATGGAACATTCTCATCCGCACGGCAGAACTACATAGACGAAAAGGAGTGTGGCACTCTTCAGTTTCTGCTGGCGGTGGAATTACCATCGAATCCAATCCAAAATCAGAGGTTGCAGAAGCGAAATGGAAAGCCAATGCTCTTCTACGTTCATGTGGCTGGATAAACGATTCTTTCAGCTCAAGTCCTGAAAAAACGCTGGGAATATACCCTCTGCCTCTTGAGTCGAACCAGAGTACTCACCAGGTCTCTTGCCAAATTCAAACATCACAATACAAGAAAAATGCAGTCCTACTCGTTGATAATTTGGATTCATTTACATACAACATTGCTCATGAAATATGTGGCTTAGGGCATCACGTGAACATTGTTTCTGGACGTGAAAAAATAGATTTTTCTGCCCAACAGTTGCTCGATGATCTGCAACCATCACACATTATTCTTGGACCAGGCCCTGGATGGCCGAATGATAGCCCTCTTACGATGGAATTAGCAAGATTATCGCTAAGGGGAGAAACACCTCCTCTGCTTGGGATTTGCCTTGGGCATCAAGCCATTGGAGTAGTTGCAGGATTGAGTCTTGTCCCGAGCCCGATAGGTCCCGTTCATGGCATACCTGTCAAATGTCTCCATGAAGAGAAGAACATGTTCGAAGGGCTTCGTGATGTCATGATGACACGTTACAATTCCTTGACATTTTTATCAGCGGATGTTCACGAAAATTCAAAGCTCACTCTCGATGCAACCGATGATACAGGATCGTTGGTTCTTGGTTTCCATTCAAGCGATGTCCCAGTTTTTGGTATTCAATTTCATCCTGAATCAGTTGGAAGCCAGTCTGGAGTTTACATTCTTTCGAAATTCCTAGATTCTTGAGCGCATGGTTGAAATGACGGCACCTATTGGATTGGAATGAGGGAACAAGATGCCAATCTGTCGACTCTGCTCTGGAACCTATCCTCGTGAATTTTTTATTCACGGGAACGGACCAAACACACAAGTTTGCTCTCGTTGTGGAGTCGAGCATGGTTATGTTAGCAAAGATGAGGTTGCAAACCTCTACGACGATACCCTGAAGTCGGCCCGACTGAGTACCGTCACTCGCCGCTACCGTCCATTTCTCTATCTGACCGTTTTGTGGGGAATTTTCATCACCACAATTCGAGGTGTTGATCCATGGGGCTGGTACATGCTAATCATGCTCACATTGCTTACGCTTGCGTCGATTGTTGTCTTTATCACTGGTGCAGCAAAATACTCGAGCAATCTTGCTCGGCTGACACCTGAATATGAGCGACCAAAAGGGCATTGAATTGTCACTTAGAATGGATCCTCAGAACATCTCCGTCTGTAAGTTGATGTTCAGCACCAACAATTCGTCGTGTGCGAGCATCAACGCCCTTGATGAATCCATCACCAAGGTCTGAATGAACCTTGTAAGCAACTTGCTTTGCTTGTATTCCATTTGGAACGACGAATGCATCGGGAAGAACATGCCCCTCACCATCAGTCCATTGAGCTTCATCCTGAACAGGATAAACCACAATACGCTCAAGTTCATCAAACAACACTTGATCAAGCAACTTGAGAATTCCAGTGCCTTGCATTCTATGCAGACGTTCTGCTAATACATCGAGACCCTTCTGTTGTGCTTCACTCATAGATTGGTCTTTATTTAATTCAAAAAATGAGTCGCCCAACTTGTAGGTAATGAATCCTGCTTTACCTGCTTGACGAAGTGCAAGCTCAGTTTCAGCGGAACAAGGTGTGAATGATGGAAGCATTGCATTAAGGTGTTCAACAACGCCTTCTGGTGCTAAATCTGCTTTGTTTCCTGCGACAAAGATTGGAAATAAATTTACACGCAGAGACGAGGCGAGAAGTATCAACACATCATCAGACCAATCCCATGGTGACGTCATGTCGGAGTGCTTTTGTGCAAACATATCAAAAGATCGTTGACACATTATTTCGGTTGCACCTAAACCGGATAGACGTTCTTGAAGAAATTGTGTAAATCCTTTCACGCCTTCGGCTTGTATTCTCCGAGCACCTCTGGACCAACCGTCTTTTACAAGGCCAAGAATCCAAGCATCCAACTCATTCGTGAGAAATTCTACCTCTGCAAGAGCCTGTTGAATGGCTTCTTCCTTAGTTGCTTTCAATCCGGTAGGGTTTCCCTCGATATCTGTCGTACCAGCAACATCAATGACTTGGATTAGTGCATCACACTCTGCTAAATCTGATAGAAAGGCATTCCCTCTCCCACGGCCTTCATTCGCACCCGGTACTAGACCAGCAACATCAACAAGCAAACAGGGAACATAACGTTGATGACCATGACAAGAACCTGTCCTTGGAGTGCATATGCTACCACCTCGTTCATCACTAAATTGAGCGCGCCCACTCTCCTCTAGACGTTCACGTAAATCACCGCATGGGCATGGTTGCCGACTGGGGATGAAAGAAAACCCGACATTGGGTTCTATCGTACAAAAAGGGTAATTCGCAATGTCCACAGGAATGAGTGTCGATGCTGAGAAGAACGTTGACTTTCCAACATTTGGTTTTCCAACCAAACCTACACGCACGGTTAGACCGCCTCGTCTCACTCTTCTTCAGATACGCCTGAACGAACACGTGCAATTGCAATATCAAGCTCTGGAAGATTTACTCGTCCGTCGCCATCAATATCAACAAATTCCATCAACTTGGCGATATCCCATGGAGGTAAATCTGCAATTTCTGCATTCCGCAGTGCTTGCTGAAGTTCATATCCATCAATGAGGCCAGAGTCGTCAAGGTCTATTGACCGGAAGAATTCGAAAATACTGATGTCTTTCTTTGCCAGATAATCGGATAACATTTCCAGCTCGTTCTTTTCGACTGGGAATTCATCAATTTCGTCATCGTGCAATGTTGACGATACATCGATGATTGTCATTCCGCCTTCGTCTTCGACATCTGCTCCAACAACGAGAATTGTATCCACGCCCACTCCACGTTGCAATAGCTTGCGAATTGAGGATTCACCAGGTTGCATCGAATAACGAGAGATGTCTGATGTCGTTGAAACAGATGTATCGACTTTTACGCCACCAATTGAAGTGCGGATGAGATTGAGGAACAAGAGTATAATACCAATTGATCCAAAGTAAAACAAAACAGCAGCGGTAAGGCTGAAACCACCATCTGTCATGACGACATCTTCGCTTCCAGAATCAAGAAGTGCTTTTTCTGTGAAGTCTCCCATCAATTTTGCAACCGTAGAGGTAACCCCACCGAAAGCAATCAACATCGTCGACAGCGATGCAGATGAAGGCGAGGAAAGTTGTCGATCTCCTGCAAGAGGGTAAGATTCAGCAACACAAGCAACAGCCATCAAACCACCAACAGTCCACATGAATCCGATATCAACTGTCTCAGCCATATCGTTTAGAGCTCCTAGCCCTATGAAAACATCAAGTGAAGTGAAGTATCCTCCAAGGGCGTACAGTGGGAAAAAGACCATTGCGATGGTTGCGGCTAGTGCACCCGGTCGTGAGACAACACCAGTCGCATTGCTCAATGAAGTCATGATAATGTTCACAGAACCAGCCAAAATTGGAAGTAGTGCAAGCGTCATCAAGATGGCTCCGATATTCTCAAGCAGCGTTCCAGCATCTGCTGAAGATAACAAAAACGGTGGTAATGTGAAAAAGAGGAGAAGAAGGCTCGCTTTTGTCATTGAATCCGACCAAATTGGACGACTTGCGGCTCGTGGAACAACGTGATAAGCCACAGCGAATAGAAGTGCGATAAGTGTCCAAGACTGAGACATTCTCTCACCGAGCCAAACGGTTTGAGTAGAATCTGCGAGTTCTCCAAAGAAGCGGAATTGTGAACCGAAAATAAACGAAGCAAGCGCCATGAACAGGAACCAATTGCTCGCTGAAACAACCTCTCCTTTTCGTTGGCCAACTGTAATGAGAACGTTGATCATTACAGCAATGATGATGAATGAACGAAGAGCATTCAGAAAGAGGTCTTTGATGAATGCATCATTTGCTGCTGATAAATCGAAAATAAGGCCAAGAATTGTAGGAAGAAGCATCGAAGAGATTGTCAAAACCGAGAACAGAAGTGCGGTGAGACTCGCATTTGCTTCACTAGCAAGTCGACCTGCTCCTGCTCGTGCTGCTGCAACAAGTCCGCCGCCAATTAGAATCGACATGAGGCCTGTCATGAGCGTGATATCAACAAATGCGTTCAATGAACTCCCATCGTCGTATTCCCAACCAATGCTTGCAAGTGAATCCAATGCTGTTGCATCATAATCATGCCAAAGAGCAAGGAATGTTCCAATGGCAGCAAAAGTGAGCCAAATCATTCCAAAATTCATCCACGTTTTGGAACCGCTGCCTTTCCCATCACTGAAAAGGTCAACAATACCTGCGGGCGCTTTGTTGAGGAGGAACAGTCCGAACTGGCGCATCGGATCTGCCATATTTCCTATTCCACGCTGAACGTAAAATGTTGCAAATCCAACAACAGTAAAAAAGAAGGCAAGAGCAATGAATACTGCATCCATTCATATCACCTCAATCTGCAAGGACCTCGCCTGCTAGTGTCGATACAATCGCACCAAGTCCGATTATAAATCCGAGTAAGTAATACCAAATTCCAGAACCTCCGAGATTTGACATTAATGGAACAATATCTCCAGCGACAGGAATGTTGTCCCACCCAAAGATTGTGCTAAACAATCCAAACATGCCGACAGTTACAACTGAAAGCAATACGAGAATGATACGGCTGGATGATGGTTCTGCAGTTCCAATAACTGCATCGGGGAGTTCGGTGCTGTTCGACATTATGAGCCCTCACGTGCCTAAGATGGACATGCCTGCGACTCAAAGCGCGGTGATAAACATTCACCAAGAGCGCCATTGAACGACATCGTTAATCGCGTCCATTATGGTGAGCGAAGAATTTCAGTGATTGAGCCGCGTCGAGGCATAGAGGTTCCCAGTGGGACTGGAATTGAACGGTCATTTCTGAGTTCTTGATTCCAACGGCTTTTGCAGGTACAATCAAGACCTTGGAACTCCTCCAAAGAGCCGGATACAGCATATCGCTCAATTGCGGCTACGACTTCTGCATCACATTCACCACAGTTATGTGAACCTCGGATTTTCCCTCCTGCTGTTGGATGAATAATCAAACGCGAAATTTGTCCACTATCTGCATTTGTTCCACCATCAGGATGCACGATATGATGGCTCTGTTGGATGAGTTCTACCAGGGACCACAACCAAGGGGGCCGATACTCTCGGTGTCGATGAAGGCGATCGATGACGGTTCCGCGTTGAATGTTCATTGGATTAATGGAGATTTCATCGCTTTGCTCAGCGACGGCTTCAATCCATTTAATGCAATGATCAAGCGCATCAGCTTCGCTCATGAATGGGGGCTTGAACATCAAATATGTCTTTACCCGAAGATTGAATTTGTTTAATTTTTCAACCGCTCGGTCCCACGAAGCAACTGAAAATCCTTTATTCACGTGGAACCTTAGTACTTCATCATCATATGCTTCGAGACCGATAGCGACGGTGAAATTTGGATTAATGGATGTAGCCCATGCTAATTTCTCTTCCGTAAGTTGTTCGGTTCGGCTTTCAACGATGAGTTCTTTTTTCATTTCAAAGCAATCACGGAGAACGGTTTCTTGGAAATCAACTGGAATTTCTCGATCTTCGAGTAAAGATCCAGAAGTGTAAACCTTGACCATTGCATGATTTTCGAAATTGCTAAACTTCTCTTTTGCATGCTGCCATTGCGCATGGAGGTCCTCGCTATTTACGTCATCACGTGTATCATTAAAGTAGCCACAAAAGGTACATCCGGATGACCACCACCAGTGGCAACCTTTGGTTCGAAGAATAACAGTTACAGCAGTACACGGTTCGCCGTCTCTTGTCATCTCTGGCGTTGAGTACACTGTTGCAGGGAATGAGGCATCCCAGGAATGTTGACGCTCCTTGGCCCACGGTGTATTCGCTGGCGCTTTCACGAGGTCATGGATCTTGAGACTCTTTGACTCATTGCCCAGGATGGTCAGTCCTTTCTCGAATGCCATATTCACACCTCACTTATTCCTCTTCAAGAATTCTTTTGAAGATAATATCTGCGCCTGCTCTAATGAATTGTCCCTTAGGGTGTTGAGGGTGTTTTGCTTCTGCAGAGATAACTCGGGGCTGATAAAACGCTGCAGGAACTCGAACATCGACTCGACTACCAAGTCGAATCATACCGTATCGTTCACCTCGCCGTAATTCGTCACCGATTCCTTTCCAAGGGACTATTGTACGTGCAAGTGCTCCTGATATCTGGGTAACTTCAATTCGTTCCCCATCGTTCGATTCAAAGACTGTGCGAACTCGTTCATTATACTCGCTTTCTTTTCGATACGCAGGTGCGAATGGTCCACGTCGTCGTCCTTTTCCAGTTCGGTGTTCCATCATTATGATTTTTGAAGCGCGTGGTGCGCGATTGACATGGACATCAAGAGGAGACATGAAGATAGCAATTCGCCAAACATCTGTTTCCAATTCCTTCCCGTCTACAGGGACGAAGCGTTGTTCTGTTTCGAAAGACGTTGGATTTTCACATGGTTCAGGATACCAATCACCTGTGAATTCATCATGCTCAATACCGCCAAGTTCTCGTTCGGATTTTGAAGGACGGCGTCCTGTAGCACGTTCACGTCGTACGAACATCACGTGGCCATCAGCTGGAGAAACCAATAGACCAGCCTCTTTCGGAATTGGGCGATCAGGGTCTCTCCAAAAATTCGCAAAGAAGACTGCAATCATAAGGCAAAGAACACCAAGAAATGGCATGAGGCCATTGAGCGTATCGAGATAGATTCCCCCGATGAGAATCGCAATTCCTGCAATGGCGAACGTTGCAACTGGTGCATGCCCGCCTCGGGCGAGACCTGCCACGGAGATTCACCTCAATTGTCAGACCAAGGGTCGACATCGGAATTCCAGGTATCTTCCTCCGATGCTTCAGCCTGTTCCTCTTCTTTCGATTCGGCTTCAGGAGAAACTTCCTCGGGTGGGGTTTCATTTTCTTCTGTTTCTTCGGATGATGTTTCCTCAGGCACGGGTTCTTCAGCCGCTTCTGAATCTGTTGCAGATTCCTCTTCAATGAGGGATTCTGCTTCTTCAACGGTCATTTCTGCTGCTCGCGCTTCGACCATCTCATCCATGCGCTCTGTGAAGGCACGAGACATGTGTTGAGATTGGCGCTCGGCTTCAACAGCACTCTCAATCATTTCGTAACGTTCCTTAATCGCCTTGTTCAAATCCTCAAACAGGGTCATGTGGGCAACATACCAATCATCTCGTGCTTTCATTTCTGACACAGCGAGTTTGAGGTCGTTATCAAGTTCTTCAGCAATACCGAAGACTTTGCCAAGTCGATCCTTCTCACGTGAATACTTTTCTTCCATAGTTTGGAGAGCAGGTTCCAAATGCTCGACACGCTTGTCAGCCTTGGTTGCCTTCATTTCAAGTTCACGAATTCGAAAATCCTTCTCGGCGATGAGTGATTCTTGAGCTTCTCGCTCAATCTCTTTGTCGATAATTTCTTTCTCAAGAACTTCAATTTCTGCACGTGCATCAACGAGTTCCTTTTCTTGAGTTTCATAAGCTGCAAAGAGTTTCTTCAACCGATCAGTTTCAGTCGCAAGAGCCTCTTCGAGTTGTCCGATTTGAACTTCAGGGGTGATGGTTCCTTCTTCACTCATTTTTTCACCCGGAGGAATGCCTCCGTTTCAACCCAGTCGCCTTTACCCTATGAAGACGACGCTTCGTTGAGAACGATAACTCGCTTCTCATCTGTACAATCGGCGGGCGACTAAAATTTCTTTTTTGGTCCGCGTGGGAATAGCCAGCGGCTGGATCTTTCTACATCGGATTTCTCAACCTCAACGAACTTTTCCCTTCTGAAGAAAATCAATTATAGAAGCATAATCAGAAGACATAAGCCTGCTTGGGATTGAAGCAACCTACCACTCGACGGGGTTTGGCCATAGTAATAGGTCATCCTTCTCCCTTATTGACTCATTTATATCGCTCAGTCTAAGAAGCGTACTTCTTACACTGAATCAGTAGCCTCAACCAAAGCTCTCGCAATTGGAACCTCGCCCATCGAATGGCCTGCATCAGGAATCATGTGGAGTGTTGATTTGGGAAGCTGCTTATGCAATTCCCATGCACTTTTCGCAGGACAGACCATGTCATAGCGACCCTGTACAATGATTGTTGGAATATTTTCTATTGCCTCCGTATTGTTGAGAATGTAGGAATCTTCTACGAAAATTCCATTGATAAAATAATGACATTCAATACGAGCAAAAGCAACTGCGAAATCAAGATCTTCCGCCTTTTCGAGGTATTCTGGGTCAGGGAACAGTCGACTTGTCGCCATCTCCCAACGCGTCCATTCCTTTGCTGCAGCCCGTCGAACTTCAACATCTTCACTCGTCAGGCGCTTGTAATAGGCTGGAATGAGAGTCGATTGCTCATCCAGAGGGATGTGTTGCTGGTACGGTTCAAAAGCGTCTGGAAAGACATGGCTGGCTCCATCTTGATAGAACCAATGCAATTCAGAAGTTCTACACATGAAGATGCCTCGAAGAATGAATGATTGGATGCGGTCTGGATGAGATATTCCGTAAATGAGTGAAAGCGTTGATCCCCAAGAACCTCCAAAGACATGCCACGTTTCAATACCAAAGTGTTCTCGTAGAGCCTCAATATCGGAAACCAAGTGCATGGTTGTATTCTCTTCAAGATCTGCATAGGGTGTTGACTTGCCACATCCTCGCTGGTCGAACTGAATGATGTTCCACTTTTGCGGATCGAAATACTGACGATAGGATGGTTGGCTTCCTCCTCCTGGGCCACCGTGGATGACAATGACTGGGATACCGTCAGGATTGCCTGCACATTCCCAAGCGATTGTATGACGCTCTGATACTGCAAGCATGCCTGTTGAGTATGGTTCAATTTTCGGATAGAGAACATCGTCAATCGATTGAGAAGTTAGGCTCATACAACAACCGATACGAATGAGGATGATGTTGCTTTCGATGCCTTTTTTCGACGAATGCCTTCGTCGGGTCATGAAGCAGGCAACAGATGTCTTCAACGATTGGGCACACAGAGGCAAAGACGAAGGTATGGAACGTGGACATAGCCCTGCTGTCAAAGAAATGTTGGAGGTTGCTTTCCAAAAGATGAATCAAGAAAATGATTTATTTTCATTCGCAGACTTAGGATGTGGAAATGGTTGGGTTGTTCGAATCGTTGGTGAACTTGAAAATTGCACCCAAGCTGATGGTTTTGATGGCGCTCCGCACATGATTGAGAAGGCAAAAAATATTGATTCTAAACATGGTTATCATCTTGCTGTATTTCCTGATACACAGCCACCTCAACAATACAATCTTATCCATTCAATGGAATTTATTTATTATCTCCACGAACCTCATCAAATGTTACAATCCATTCACGACGATTGGTTGGCTGAAGGTGGTTGGGCAGTGATTGGAATTGATCATTATTCAGAAAATGAAGAAAGTCTGGGCTGGCCTGAAGCACTCGATGTCCATATGTCCACATTCTCAGAAAAGGAATGGATAGAAATGTGGAATCATGTTGGTTTTTGTGAAGTACAGGCATGGCGAGCCAATCAATCATCAGGCCAGCCAGGTACTTTGGCCATCATTGGAAAGAAAGGTCACCGTTGATGCCTAATTCCATTCCTTGTGGACCACACATTCGAACATCGCCCTTGAAGAATGGACATTTCTTGCAGGTATCAATGAATTCCATCGGAAGGCGTTTTGGCTCGGTGGTGCCATTCGGATTCGCGGTCAAATTCGCCACCCATTGAAGCAGGTCAAGCAATTCATTCTCAGCTTCCTCGTACATATTCTCAGGCATTTGAACAAAACGACCAGTGCTTGCGATTAGCAAAGCCGGTGGACGTACTTCTCTTCGCTTATCAGTTGGTTTTCGATCTTCTTGGCGTCGAAAAACAAGAGAATACAGAGTCAGTTGAAGTCGATGATTACGTAACATCTCATACTCAGCATCGTTTTGAGGTTCAAAAGAATACGGTTCATTCAATGACTCATACAATGCATGTTCTTCGAGACGTTCCGTGCGTGCACCGGAAGTTTTCAAATCGACAACCTGCAACCATGGTTTATCTCCTTGAACACCTGCCAATGCGAGATCTGCTTGGCCCTCGAAGAGTATTTTGACGGTATCGATTCGTGTTACATACGGTTCATTCAGTTGGGTAAGTGGCAACCGAACAAGGCCTTCGAAGTCGACTTCATAATCAAAATAGAAGGATGCTTCAGTGCGTAACCCTTCAATGTTGCAATCATTGATTTCTTCGCCATCAACCATCCTTCCTAAGGATCCATTTGTAAGCAATGTTGCAAGTTGAACGATTCTTGATCGAGTTTTCTGTTGCTCTTCTTTTGACAGTCGATGCCATTCCGGCTGTGACTGTGTTGCATCATCGATTTCTTTGTCTGAAAGCAGTTGATTTTTCTGAGCATTGAGCCAAACTGGACCAAGTTCACTGTTCTTCGATTTTATTCTTGCTGGATTAGCTAAACCAATCTCAACAAGTCTGTGAAACATCGAACCAAATGATGTTGCTGAAGGCCAACCAATTACCATATTTTCCAAATCCTCTCCATTTGAACGATCCTTTTGCTCCTCTTCATCAATGGCTGAACTCGAATTTTTTCCGATATTGAACGGTTCACTTTGCCAACCCTTCACATGCGATAACCAATATCTGCGACGGCATGAATTTGCAGTATCCAATCCATGTGCTGTCATTCTGAGAGTTGGTGATTGATGTACGATGTATTGGTCCGATTGGACCGCGTCAACAGGCTCGCAAAGTTGTTCTTCAATAGCCAACCAATTCGATAAGGCTGAAGTTGGCGTTTGGATTGAAAAACAGTCAGGATGATGATACATTCGAAGTCGTTGAAGGGAACCTGACATGAAGCCGCTAGCATGGAAAATACTGATGGGGTTGAATTCCAACACTTGTTCTCCGTATTCTTCCAAGTGTTCACCTTGCACATCTCCTTCAAGACTCCATACTTGCTGATTTCCAGAGCAGTGCCCCATATATCGGAATCCATCCAACATCAAATCACCCATATTGTTTCCTTTCGAATTGATTTTCATGGTCACCATCGAATTCTCACCAATTGTACAGGGAGTGTTCGGAGATCCAACAAAAATGAGACGATCTTTGACGCGAGTTAACGCTACGTAGAACTGACGTCGTAACTCGGCTTGATTCTGTGCCTTGTTCATTTGTTCTGCTAGCATCCAGAGAGCATCCGCTGGTTTATCTTTTGACTTCCATGGCTGGATTCTTCCAGCAATAACATCGGGTGTGATCAAAATATTGTTCTGTGCTTCTATGCTTGAACTTCTCCGCCCTGCTTCGAACAATCCTGTTACAATAACAACAGGTGCTTGGAGTCCCTTCGCACCGTGAATTGTCATTATTTGAATTGCGCCACTGGTTGGTGATGAACTGGCTTGTGGCCCCTTATTTCCAAGTGTTGCATATGCCTTCATTTGTTCAAGTATTGCCGCGGGTTCATGGCCGGTTTCAGACCCAATCTTATGAACCAATGCGCACCACATCTCAGCCACTTGACGCTCAGCTTCGTCGGGGAACGCAATAAGCAAATCGCTGTAATCCAATACTGCATCGAATAAGTCGTAAACTGCACCATTTTGAGCCAATTGAGCAAGTGCAAGAAGAAGGGGTCCTTGCGCTGCTGAAGCAAAATATTCTGCCGAATGAACCCAATAGTCTTCCACATCGGTCAATTGGAATATTTCTTCAATTTGAATGGATGAAGCACCAACAATCGAGGAACGTAGTAAGGAATGTGCAGCATGCCTTGAATTTGGCTTGGCAAGTAGTTCCAGAACAGCCATCAATGGTTGAACGACGGGTTGTTTAAGCAATTCGCCTTGCTTATCGGCCATAACCGGTAGTCCTCGCGATTGAAGACGCGCAACAAGATCTGGGATGTGCTTCCGTGAATGTACAAGAATCATCACGTCTTCAGGAGAAATCTTCTCTTCAGCCTCTATCTCGATGTACTCTGCATTTTCTGCAGACCAAATTCGCGTCGGTAATCCTCGAACTAATGTATCCAACCTCGAAGCAATCAGTTCATGTTCAAGGTGGCGAAGGTTTGCATTTCTTGCATCGTAGAGGTTGTATCCTTCCATCAGATTCAATGGCAACTCTCCAGTATTGTTTTGTGTGGGCAAGAGCCATTCAATCGCCCCTTCAAGAGAGGTTTCTCGGCCGGCGTCAAGTGGTTGCGCAGTCGCATGAAAATCTCCAGGGAATTGATGATGTCTTGAGTCAAAAGTGTCTTCAAACATGTTGTTGAGAGTTTGGAGCAAAGCAGGAGCAGTACGGAAATTTGTTCGAAGTTGAATATGACCCTCTGCTCGTTCTTGTCTGGTTGAGTCTTCGAGTGCCATCCCAGCATCATCTCTCCCGAAAGAAACGTAATCCCATGACGATGATTGTTCCTCACGGGAATAATCCGATGCCCGAATGAAAGAGCCCAATTCTCCCCCTGCGCCGATTGGTCGGGGATCTCTACCAAATCCTTGTTGGGTGAAGGCCTCCAGTCTTGACTCATTATTTTCGAGACTATTCGCAACACGGATGGCTGCAACCATTCGGCGCATAACCGTGACCTCTGCCTGTCTGAAACGATAGATGCTCTGCTTCATATCCCCGACGATGCAAATGGTTGGGTCCCACGGTCCAGATGGCGCTGGATGTTCATCGGATATGCCTTCGCGACGGCCCCATAGACGAGAAAGGAGACGTGCATGTTCAGGGTTTGTATCTTGATATTCGTCGATAATGAATGCTCGATACCGAGCGCGAATCTGCTTCAGAAGTGCATACCTTCGTTGCAAATCCAGATATTTTGCCTCATCACTTTGCATAATTGTGAGGGCCTTTCGAATGTGTTCATCGGACCAGGGTTCTTCTCCAAGGTCATCTAAGGCTTGGACAGCCTCAGGAGGATACCAATGACGAACGATTGCTGGGCAGCGGACCAGAAGCAGATCTCCTACCATAACTTGCACATCATCAAAATCATGGGCCTCTTCCTGAGACTTCAGGTGACGAAGCAAATCTTGGCAACCCGAATGTACGATGTAAAGATCATTCAAAACCTCTACTTGGAGTTCTTTCGAAACTCTCATGCCCGCCAGGGGGGCTTCTTGACTTAATTTGAGACCAAGTTGTTGACGATCATAGCGTTCGTTGGCATCTCTATACGCGAACCGACGAGACGGATTGAGGCAATAGGCCACCTTCGAGAGCATGAAAACCAACCGACCATCTGAAGGGTCATGAATGCGGTCTTGCAGCCGTTGTGCGGCATCAGAAGCAGCACTTGAAATCTGGCCTTTCAGAGATTTCTCATCCTTTCTTTTGAGAACTGAAGACCAGGTCATCAACCCCGCTGGCCAACCGGAAAGTGAATTGCTGCGCGGAAAGTTTCCTCCTTTCAAAACAGTAGGTTTGGCCTCGTTCAACTGAGTAATCGATGTGGCCGAGGATACGACTTGGTACAACCATTGGAGCCGTTCAATCGGCGCATCTGGTAATGCTCCTCTTGCTAAATCTACGAGTTGATTGAAACGAGTACTGGTTGTTTCAATTTGTGCCGGTGCAACAAATATAGAATGGTACTGAAGGAAGACATCAATCCATTCATTTAGAATGGCATAAACATCCTCTACCACTGGATCGACCAAGTGTTGACATTCCTGTAAAATCATATCTTCAACCAAACGGTAATCTGGAGGTGAATGGCCATCCCAAGGTAGGTTCGCACTGATAGAACGTGAACGAAGACGACGTCTTGATTCCTCAACAAAAAGGGACGACTCGAGAAGGCCTGCTAAAACTGTTTGAGCACTCTGTTGTCCCCCGAGCCGGATTGCCAACCTGTTTCGAGCAGAAATGAACTCATCCGCAGATTGATACATGCCTGCCTCGATAGCGTCTTGAGAATTCCGAATTCTCCATGCAGAATTGAGGGCTTGGTTACGTAGAAGAGGGGCTTTTTCTTCAGGCAATTGTTCTCTACTCAAATGTATGGCAACTAAATCAATATGCGGCGCCAAAATTTCTGAAAGAAATGCATCAATTGTTGAAATTGGTGCAGCCTCAAGCAATGACATCAGCATCGAAACATCGCCCTGATGACGTAGTCGAGGGTCATGAACGCCCATTCGATCATCATCATTGACAGGGTTGGCACGCAGAGATTGTATCCGTTTACGTATACGGGAGCGTAGTTCCGAAGCGGCTTTTCGAGTGAATGTAATCGCGACAATCTCTTGTGGCAAGAGACCTTTCCAATCTTTCACGGAAGTTCGATCACGCTTTGCTGCCAAGACCTTTCCTGACCCAAATTGTTCTTGTCGGATCGGAGGCGGAAGTACATACGTGGCACGTTGCTCAGCAGACAGGAGATGCTGAACATACCGTTCTGCCATAACGGTTGTTTTTCCCGTACCTGCACCTGCATCCAAAGCAATATGTTGATCCAAATTCAGGCCCAATCGCTGGCTTCGATTGAAGGAGATCACTTCAATTCACCTCCTATTGATGCTGAAGGACATGCACTCGAAAGAGAGCAATAGGAGCAATGTGGCCCTGGCGTCGGATGATTCCAACCCAATTCACTTGCTTCAGCCGCTCTCAATGCAGCTGTGATTCGGGAATTCATCCATGCACGAAAACTATTCGTCTGCGGACTTGCATTCTCATTTGGAAGACGAAAATGGTTGATTGAATATGAAGTCGGCGTCCCAAGATTGAGAGCTGAGGTAAATGGTTCAAAACTTGGGTCCAACTCAACAAAATGCTCGGTATCGTCGCCAACCTCTGAAATTCCAACCCCAACGACGCGATCACCCGGATGGGCAATTTCCCAAGCACGTGCATACATAGCAAGTTGAATTTCGTTGAACAGCCCAGAGGTATGCCGTGCTCCCGCTCGTCCGGGTTTTGGCCCTTCAATCGTTTTGATATCCCGGATGATGATGAAGCGTTTTGCAGGCGGCTCCGTACCATCAAAGAAGAGTGGAATCTCTTTAGCATCCTCTGCAAAGAGTCCATTTTCACGCAATTGCGCAATATCCTCTGTTGGGAAAACATTTTCATCGACTCTGTCAATTCTGCCACGTATATTGATTGAAGCCGTTTCCATCAAATCGTTGTATCCTTGAATTTCAACATGGTGTTCATCCTGATGCTGAAGCGCCCACTCGCTTGCAATCGGAGCGGCAGATGTAAGACTCAAGTCTGCAGAAAGAAGGCGTCCTAATCGTCCACTAATTGGCAATTTTTGGCTCCCATCAATCCAAGCATTCCAATTATCTGGAGTGCATCCAATTAGATCGTTACAACGATGTACAGAAACAGCATTGGTCCTTGAAAGCCACGGAGCGAGTTCAGATAGTCGGCCAAGTACACTTTCCCATATTTCTTGTTCAGAAAGCGGAACGCCAAGGTGCAATGGCACACCTGCTGAAAGCGGTAGACCACCAACCTCAATTCCAAGCATCGTCATTAGATGTTCCTCAATGGAATGAACCAACGTTCCTTTCGTCAAAGGCGCAATATCTTCAGAAAGTTCTGGAGAAGATTCGGTAACTTGCAACGTTTGCTCAGCCCATGCTTGGCGAGGACAAATAAACCAAGGATTCAATCGACTCGTTGACCAAATTCTCAATTTGTTTTCTCTAGTCTGAGTTGTAAGGATTGCATTCAAACTCACAGAATCGAATTGTGGAGGTGGAAGTGGCCGTGGATCGATAGAAGGGCCACTTGAAATTCTATTCCTTTTGTAACCAAGGTGTGGGTAGAGATTAGTTGTCCTGCCCCCGGCAATCTTTGCTTGAGAAACGGTAGGCTGAATGATGATATTCGTCGTCGTCAGCAGGTTGTTTCTTATCGACCAATTCATGAAACTTCCATTCTCTATGGATTCGAATTTTGGTTGGCGGCGAAATCGATCGAGATGAATTTCTCGCTCATAACGTGCAGCAATTGAATTCGGTGATTGGACATCTGAAATTGGTTGGCGGTGTGCTTTGAGTTCAAGGCCTGCCTTTTGTTTGTTATTTCGAAGAGTATTTTCCGCGTAATCGAGGGATACCTCTCTTCCGTTGATGGATAATGCTGACCTTCGATAAGTAACGACATTTCCGTCATCTCTTGTTATCGTTGTCCATCCTGCGCCATCAGATATTGATGGCTGAATAAAGGCCGGAGGTTGTCTCAATGCTGTCAATTTACCATCCAATTCTATTTTTGAAAGATACTCAGCAATTGGTGTCGAATTTCCTGTTGATTCATCATGTTCCGTTTCAAAAAGTATCGCCTGTTGGCTGGAATTAAGTAATGATTTGAACACATGGCGGGCACGACGGATGGGGAGATCACCATCAGTCAAGCCTAGCTGAATTCGAACTGAATCATCAATCCAAGGAATTCGCTCTGCTTTCATCGACCACGATTCGGCATCAAGACCGACGAACATTGTGATATCTGCTTCGACTCCGTATGCCTGAAGAGGAGTGCGAACGAGTACGTCGGGGTGTTCAATCCGATGAGCAGGTATTTCGGTTTCTTCAGAGGCAAGGCGGCAAAGGTCAACAAAATCGATGCTCGTTTCATACTGAAGCATCGCATCGATGGTTTGGACCCAAACTTGGATTGCGCCTACTGAGGCATCATATCTTTGAGTCCGCCTAAACAAGCGCTCCCAGTCGCAAGATGAAAGCATCAATGAAAGAATATCTCTAGGCGACTTACTCGGTTGCGGCAAAGGAAGTGATGTTTTAGTTGATGTTCCAATCAATTCAGTTGTGAGGGTC
Organism: Thermoplasmatota archaeon; assembly: GCA_036019775.1. Classification (GTDB taxonomy): domain Archaea; phylum Thermoplasmatota; class Poseidoniia; order Poseidoniales; family Poseidoniaceae; genus MGIIa-L2. The sequence continues at coordinate 45,398 of JAYXXD010000001.1, read as the reverse complement.
TTCCGTTCTTGTTCGCTCAGGAGTGCTGACCAAGAAACTGCAAGACATTGGAACCACCATTGTGTCTCCTCAAGTTTCCGCAACTCTTGTTCTTGGCGAAAGGCTTCCGTTGAATAGGGTTTTGCGACAGATAGTGAACCTAGCCAACGTTGAAGGGCTCCTTTTCCACCAAGAACATGAAAACTTCGTCCAAGATTTTCAATCACATCCAAATGAGGTCTAGGTCGCCAATCTTTGTTTATTGGGTGTTCAAGTTCTGAAAAAAGGTTCTCCAGCATCGGGAATGCCTGTGATTGAATGATGTCGAACAACTTCGTTGCAGACCAAGCATCTTGGCCATTCGAAATCGACAGGAATCGAAGAATCGCTTGAACAGCCGATGTGCTCCCTACTACATCGCGATGAATATTACATGTTATTCCGATTCGATTCAATCGACGAACCCATTCAATATGCCTATGTCTATTTGCGTCCACGAGTAAAACGCGCCCTCCCGTGTGACTCTTGTATAGTTGTAGAGCTGAAATCGCTGCATCCATCACCAATGTGGCTTGATCAAAGCTGAGTACATGAACGCCATTTGTCGCGTAATCATTTTGTTTTGAAGTGTAAATCTGATGTTGTGGTACCCACGAAGGCAAGTCTGCTATATCCTCAATGGCCTTGATTTCATCATCAATGTAAGCCCCATGGTATCCAAGACGGAAGGAACCTGTAACGCATACATGGTGAATTGGGCATCGTGTTGACAATGCTTTGAAAAATCGCTTCTCGGTTTCAGTGAAGTCTGGAGGGTGGTTCAACAACACAATGCCTTTGATTGTACTAATTGTATACGGTCCTAAGATTTCTGCATCCAATAAATCTCTAGAAAGTCGATCTAAGACATGATGTTCATGGAGAAGGTCGTTTTTTCTGAATGTGGAAAGAATACGTTCTGCCTCACGAGCACCTGGATCTTCCTCCCATTTCGAAAGAATACGATGATTGGTGGCATACGAATGAAGTTTGAGTAACCTCTCAGATTTTGAAATCGTCCAAGGCCGAGTCGGGTCTGGATGAAGACGAGGGAAGCGATGATTCAACGCCTCTGTGACCAGCTTTTCATGAACTTGAACAAGACCAATTGATGATTTAGGGATCAGAACTGGGAGGCGAAAATCAATTGCTAACGCTTTGGTAAGTCGCTGGAGAGTTGTGTGTCTACTCGAATCAACTGTCCCTGTTTTTTGGAGTATGGATTGAATCGAGTTTGAACGCGTACTTTCATTCGGATAAATCACGAGTATATCGTCTCGTCCGCTTGCAATATTAGCAATTAACCATGAGGGGACGATGTTCTCTGGAGGACATGCTTCAAACGTGATGTTCACTAAAATATCCCCCGCTTCGTAACATAGAAGACGACGGTATAAAAGCAAACGTACGCGAGTTTGTTATTTTTCTAATTCGATGCAAATGTGTCATAGATAATTTCGCGATGTCGGATAATTGAATTTGTAACATGAATTGTTCATGTTTAGCAATAATTACATCATGATTACACAGGTTTAAATAGAATCGAGGGCATGTCTATACTCCAGCGTGTCTTTCTTCCCTTCGAACTCAACAGCACAAAGAGGGTTGATAATGATTCATGTTGGAACAAAACTGAACAAGGAGGAAGAAAATTGACGGAAAAGTGTGAAGAATGTGGAAGCTATGACTTGAATATGGACATCAACCGAGGCGAGGTGGTTTGCAATGATTGTGGTCTCGTTGTCGTCGATCATGCATCGATGACAGAAAACGATAATGCAGGAACAATGTGGGGTGAACATGGTTTCAATACCCCAACCAAAGATGAGTCGAAAATTAAGACTGGTGTGAAAGGGAATGGGCTTGGCTCATACATCGGCAAACCTGGAGAAGCAAAAGGCAAATGGAAGATTCTCAGTAACCTGAACAACCAAGGCATCAAGGACATGCATCCGATGGCGCAAGCCACAATGAATGCGGCGAAAGATTTGGCAGGAAAAGACAACGCAATGAAAGCGAAAAAGGTCATAACACTGGCAACTGTTCCACTTAATGGAGCAAAGTCCAATGCGATAAAAAAGATTGCAAAGGAAGATGAAATTATCCTTCCAAAGAACTCTGTATGTCGAAAAAAGACACGAGGCGGCAGTACGAAAAATAACGAACGTTTGCTTGCACTTGCATGTCTGCGAGCCCACCAAGAGCGAACAGGCAAAATCAACATTGATTGGCCACAGATGGTTGAGGGTACTGGCCTAACGCTCAAACAAGTTGTTGACGCTGCCAAAGTCGTCATGAAGTATCTTAATCTCTGTGAGAAGGCAAAGCTCATCGAACAACGTTCTGACCGAAGAACAGTTCACCATGAGTTGCGAAATACGGAGATTCAAAACACAAAACTCCGCCTTAAGTTGCTTCTCGATGGGCTTGATGATGCATTGAAGTCAAAGATTATGGATGATTTTAACCAACGATTGTTTCGACTTGGTGAACCAACGCTTAGCGATTCACCATTCTCACAGGAGAACATCGAAGCTCGAGTCTTGTGCGCTATTCTTTTCCAAAAGTCTTGTGAAGCCTTTGAAGTGGAACAAGGACGGCTTGAGAACATTGCCCATGCTATTGGCCGATGTCGCAACACCATCAAGAACCGGTTAAAGGCCCTCTTGAAGAAAGTAGCTTCCGGCGAGATTGTCGACTATGGTGTCCTTCAGAAGGTATTCTGAGGCATAAAATGGATTATATCATTAAGGAGAGGTTGGTACCTCTACACATGTCTAGAACAATTGTTGCTAGTCTTTTGGCTTTACTCATGGTATCGATTATCCCTACGGCAAATGCTGCTGAGATTAGAGAACTCGAAACGGGTGTTCTTTTCGGCGGGCTTCATGGTATGGCGAATCAAACGATAGTTGCCAACAGTACGCTCGAGGATCTACCTGCAATTGCGGAAGATTATACGGCTACATGGTGCGGAAATTGCGTCAAGGTTGGTGATGCTCTCGAAACTGTGGCAGAGAATATCAGTATGGAGATTTATGCCGTTCATCGAAACATCTACGAGACTCAAGACCCACTAGGTAACGAAAATGTAGATGCACGCTTTAGAGACAGATACGATATATATGCACCTGAATTCAAGCCCCCCGTTGCCGGTATTAATGGTAAATATGCCCTTCGAGGCAGTAATCCAGTCGGTGATTCACTAGAGTCTGACTTCGCTGACTTGGCAACACAACCACGAAATCTTGGTGAAGGCTTGGTTACAATGGCATGGACACCTGCTGGAGAAAACTCAGGAACCGTAGTTTGGAGCATCAATCAATCAAACGACGCTGTTTACAACGTCAGCGTATGGATGGTCGAAACGGTCGCCTACTATCCAGATGGTACAAACAACCAGATTTACTATCATCACATTGTACGTGAAATCATCGATGTGGGGACTGTTACAGATGTCGGACTAAGTACAGGAACCAAACAAATCACCTATGCTGATGCATACGATGATGATGATCTTGAAGTTCACATCATGTTCCATGAATACATCGAAAAGCCAGAAGAGCAAGGTGATACGCAACCAGAATCTGACACGGAGAATACACCGTTCCTATCCATGCCTTTGACCATACTTGCCCTTCTTGCCGTTGCCTTACGACGACACGATCAGTAGAAATCAACCATATTCGCATGGAGGCGTGCATCAACTTCTGGCATGCGATCTGGTGGACGACCGACTTCAATAAAGCGCAAAACATAGTCGTCAATATTTGCAAAACCAAATTCTTCAGTGAGAGGTTCCATGAGTTCTCGCAATGCATGTCTCGGATCTGCGATTGGAAAATCCCTTCTTATGTAGACCTGATTCAACTGACGATATCGAGCATGCCTGTAACCTAAGATTTCAAGAATACGCTGAACAGCATCCTCTTCTTGTGCTGAACGGATGGTCATTCGCAACCGACATCCCTGCATCCGAAACAATCCACGCACTCCACCTAACTCTACTTGGTGACCAATAGGTTGCAAGGAGAGTGCTTCCCAAACCAATGGCATCGTACGATACCATCGATGAAATTGATCGTCGCGAGGTTGTTGCCTCTCATCCTCAAATTGAAAGGGAGGATTTTGAACGTCGATGATGTTTGGTTGAATGTTCTGAAAAATTGGTCTTTGGCGCCGATACTCAAAGAAATGTCCTTCCAAAATTCTGTCCTCATCATCGAAATCAAGATCAGGGTTGAGGTGCCCCGGCTGATCAAATTGCTTTTCACGGAGTGGTCTCAATTTCCAGTCATCAAAAATGGCTTTATCATTCATCAATTCCAGAGAATCGAGGTCAATGAGTTCTCTTTCTTCATTTTCTCGAAATAAGAACGGGTGGAGAGGGAAATGGAACTTATTGCCATTTGATTGATAGAACGTTTGTGGGTTCATGCCTGCCTCTTTTTGTGGAAAGCCGATTGGTGGCTGCGTCATGAGATGCATCTGTAAACTATTCACTCGTTCTGCAGTTGTTACATCAGAAAGAAGAGAAAGCACAACGATAGCGATTGTATCCCCAATTGGGATATCGCGATGATATTTTCCAGTATGGATACAGATTGAATGTCGTTGTGTTGTTTTCTTTCCAACACCATGGATCTTGAATGGAGCGTTATGTGACCCTCGTGCAATCCGAATCTCATAGAAATGTCCGAGCATCCCTCGCACGAGTAACCGATCTCGATGAACCCAAGTATCTTCAGGGAATTGTTTGAGGACTCCGCGTAAAAATTGCATGGACCGACGAAATGGCTCATCAGCAGTTTCTGCATTGTTGTATGGTGCCGTCCAATTCATTTGTGTCGCTACTAACCACTCTCCTTCTCTCGATGCATGAGGGGAAGAACCCCACGAAATGAGGCCTGCTAAAAGCCCTGGTAAAAATGGAATAGGTGCCATTCGAACACTTCCATTTTTTGTCAATGTTCGAAGGCAAAGTATACCTTTAGAATTCACCATAAATGGATAACGAACATTGGACAGTTCAACATTCGTCACCATTTGTTCCCAACGTTGAACCCAGGGTAATTTTGATGCAGGAAGATTCCTATTCTCTTGAGTTCGAATAAAACGTCGTGCAAACTTCAGTCTCTGTCGAGGACGACGGCCTGACAACCGATTCATCAGATCGTACGACCAGCTTCCTTCTGCAAAATCGTTCGTTTTCTTTTTTCTTCGTTCGTTTTGATCCAGGAGAAATGAGGATTGTACAAATGTATCAAACGGTGTGAGTATTTCTCGCTGAGTCTGACCAAGAAGTCTTTGAAATCGATACATATACCGCTGAGGTCTGCCATTCAAGTCAATCGTTTGGTACAATCCACTTACGGCAAGGAAAATCTTGATGAGATCCCACCCTTTACGTTGTTCTGAATTTGTCAAAAGAAGAAGGTACTGCTCTGTTGGTATTCTAGCCTCATGGGAACGGCCGTCAATCCACATCTTTCCATCGATGAAAGAAAGATGCGTTCCGTCCCACATGACAAATCCTTCCTCCAATCGTTCTTTTTCAAAACCAGAATAACCACTCAGCTTCTCGAGTTTTTCAACAAAGATACGTTCTTCTTCCTCTGGGAAAGGAGAATATCGGACAGGATCGAGCTCAGGATTGCTCAGTCGCGCCCAATCAACATCGGGAGTGTGATCCATAAATCGTTGAAGATTTTCCCATCGTTGTCGCAAGGATCGAGCTGGCCCCCCCAAGACATCGACCATTCGTTGGTGAACTTCTGGTGAAAGAGATGGAGCCCATTTACTCTCCTCTGTGATTTCAACACAGCGGATGCAAATCGAGCAATTCGTTTCATTCAATTCGTTTTGGCAGATGCCACAGGCTTCCCCAATCATGGGAGTTTTGTCAGTCGAGGTGTTAAAAAGTTTCAACTGAGGGATGATAGCGCTTCTATCACATGCTGTACATCGTCATCAGAAATATGTAGATGCGTTACAATTCGACAATGTGTTGGTGAAATGTCAAACATATCAATACCTGATTGGGCCATCTTTTGAGAAACTTCTGCTGCTGAATACTCTGCTGCTGAAAAGTATACCATATTGGTTTGAACTGCGTCGAAATCGACTGAGACATGATCCATTTCATCAATGGCTTTTGCAATTGTTCTTGCGCGGCGATGGTCTTCCTCCATTCGCTGGATATTGTTCTCAAGTGCATAAATTCCTGCTGCTGCAAGGATTCCAGATTGGCGCATACCCCCACCAAACATTTTCCGCCATCGGTGCGCTTCTTCGATGAATTCTTCGGAACCAACAAGGACTGAACCTACAGGTGCACCAAGGCCTTTCGAAAGACATATTGAGACTGAATCATAATCACGAGTCATTCTATGGAGTGGAGTTTTAGTAGCAACTGAGGCGTTGAAAATACGAGCCCCATCAATGTGTGTTCCGCAATTTTTCGCTTTGGATATTTCTGCTATTTCATCGAGAACAGTCTGTTCATAGCACGTCCCCCCGCCTCGATTTGCCGTGTTTTCGACACAAACAAGACTACCATCTGGATAATGTGATTGTGAACCTCTCTGCTTTCGGATGGATTGTTCAACAAGATCTGGTGTCAAGAGTCCATTTTGTCCTTCAGGGAGAGCGATGCTTGAGCCACAAAGTGCAGCATACCCGCCTCCCTCATAGAGGTAGATGTGACTGTAACGCTCGGTGACAATCTCGTCTCCTGGCACGGTATGTGTTTTGAGCGCAACAGCATTCGACATGGTTCCTGATGGTACGAACAAACCTGCATCCTTTCCGCACAATTCGGCAACCATGGATTCGAGTTGTTGAACGGTAGGATCATCACCGAGAACGTCGTCCCCAACTTCTGCTTTAGCCATGGCCTCGCGCATAGGAATAGTTGGTTGGGTGACCGTATCTGAACGCAAGTCAATTCGATTGGAACTAATCTCTCGCATGGTTGCTCCACCTTGTTTCCCATGTTCAAGGAATCGACTTAGAGAAGTTTCAATTCTCCCGTCAAAAGATTCAGTTTCTCATCTTCATCTGGCCCCAAAGCAAGGACTGTTAGAGAGCCTGCTGGAATCTGTGTGTGGCCAGCATCATGTATTTTTGACGTTAGAATTTTAAGTTCTTTTGATTGTCTTTCAATCTGTTCAATATGATGTGCATTATCTGCTTTTAGGCATATTTTCTTCTGTCCTGTTGAAAGCCATGCATCGAGAAGTTCTGGATGAAGTTCACCCGATTTGAGTGTCGCTTTAACGGCAGCATGACCGACCTGTGCAGCAACTTTCCCCTTCCCCATTTTCAATTCATGATTGATAATGAACACCATTTTTAGTGATTGATTACGGTGGACATAACGCTCAAATTTTGGAGCTGTTATACGATGAAGAAAACTTCGAAAACCCATTGTATGACCTCATTCATATGCCCTGAGATTGCTAAACAAAGAATCCATAGTATGACGCGGCCCAGGGCCTACACCAAGCACGGTTACTGTTCCGGGAGCGACTTCGGTTAATCCAGCATCTTTGATGAGTGCAAAAGGAAGGGATGCTTCTTGTACACGTTCAAGATAGTACTCCAACTCTTCTTCATCTTCGACCGAAAGACATACTTTTCGCGAGGAAGATTCTGTCCAACGTTGAACCATTCTTGAGTGCGTTTTCTTCGCCAGCTGTAGGGAACCTACGGCAGCATGTGCACATTGGACGGCAAGTTTCCCAGATGAAAGTTGGAGATCCGCTCGACAAAGGAATGCCATCGTGGGTGGATCAGATAGTGCTGACATGCTCCTTCTCCTGTTGGGTGAGATGGTTTTGTGGTTGGTTCATTGAAAGTAGGCGTTCAAACCATTGCCCAAACCACATGGCAAAGAAGACGTTACCGAGGAAATGAAGTAAATCGTAAAGCAATCCATTGGCGATGTAAAGACCGAATTCAATCACCGACATGCCCGAATCAATAATCGAAATAGAAACGATGATGCTGAAGATTGGAACGCTCCATAACGATGCGAAAGCGAGTCGATTCATCGAAAGTCTTCCTTCAGCGTCGTGGACGCTCATCATCGATGCCATGGCTGCAACTGAACCCCAACCAATTATTTGGAAGAAACTCCACCATCCATGCCCAAGCACTGCATTGCTCATTAGGGTAACGAGTATTGCAAAAGAAACACCGCGTTGAACACCAAACTTGGAACCGACAAGAACTGCCATGATGGTGACAGGCATAACATTTGGAATAAAACTCAACGCAATCCGAGAGATTGAAGCAAGTCCGACAAAAAGAAAAAGTGGCCACATCCATGTTTCAGATTTCTGTTGTGGTTTCACCAACAACCAAACTGCGATTGCGAAGAATGCTGCATTCAACATTCCCATCGCAATCGGTGAGACAGCAGGCCCATGGGTGCCTATTGCGCTCAACATAACCTGCCCACTTAGCGGTGAGCCTTGAGTGTTACCGCTCAAACTGGTCGCCATTCGACGATTGAGTCATCGTTGAGTTCAGCTTCAGTCATTCCCACTGGGACCCGATTACCATCGACGGTGAACTCCCAACCATCACCCATGCTTCCATTGAACGAAACAAGATAGGCGCCAAGATACTGTTGCTCAATTTCATTTGAAATTCCTAAATAATCACAAGCTAGAACCGTTAGATCCAATACCGTATTTTGTGTTTCCAGGCCACCTATAACATGCTCCTCTCCATCAATTTCGAACACGATGACTTGTGTCCCTTTCCATTCATCTGGCCACGAACTATCCCATTCCACATCCTGTTCGAGTGCTGTTTGTTCTGCGAGTTTCACCGATAGTTCTGGAACGATTGCGATAGCCAAGATGAGAAGAAAAGCAGATCCAATCTTGGCAAACTGTTGCCAATCGTGTAAAGCAAAATAAGAGCAGGTGAGGACAAAGAACACGAGAATAAACAGGTAATGTAGTATCCCAGCAATGTCGATTTGAGAATCTTCTGGTGATGACTCGTTCGGAATTTGATAACTTACGGAGAGAATCCCCGCGTCATTGCCCAACACGACTACTCCTTGGCCGAATCCTGGTGCAGCAGTCCCATACGTATCAAAGAAGGTCGTTTCCGTTCGGATCAATGATGTTTCGTTAAAGACGCCCCAGCCGCCATTAGGGGTATTGGATGGGGCCCAAATTTCAACATCGGAATCAATGATTCGTAAGGCCAATTCGCCATTCGACGAAAACGGTTCAATTGAATCGATTGTACATGATTGTTCGTCGCAGAGAAGAGACATCCATTCATTACTGGTTGCAACATAAATGCGATTGTTGTGTATTAACGGCATTGCTGGAGATGCTCCCACATTTGCTATGACTGAACCATTCAGATACATTGTTGAACCTTGAGACGTTTGAAGATGAACAAACAAACCATGTCGAGTATCCAATGGAGCATGTCTTATTTTTCCTTCACCAAGGAATATGCTTGAAATCGTTCCATCTCGATCAATCTCGTGAAGATAACCAAATTCATCCCCATACACATACCCACTCTCGGTGATTGTTACACCATTTCTCCAACCAACGTTCCCAGTATCAATATCCATCAGTTCAAAACCATCTTCAAGACAAAAACTCGAGAGGCCTGTCCGTGTTGGGACGATGACTCTGTCTCCTTCCAATGCCATCTTTCCAGTGATACCAATAAGTTCGACTTCGGTTTGATTTTGCCAAACAATTGAGCCATTTGTTGGAGAGTGTGCAGTGATTCTTCCATCCGCCCAACCAACCAAGAGGAGAGACCCCCATTCGCCACAGGCTCCTGAACCTCCCTCTACAAACATGAGGGGCGTCATGTCATGCTGAAGTGATGTTTGTGACGAATAGTTCCATATCTCATTTCCAGATTCTAATTCAAATGCTGCAACAATTGGACGCTCTTCGCCGGTCCAGAATCCTGAGGTTCGTACGAAAACAGTGTCATCCACTACAATGGGTTGAGTTGATATGTAGCCCGATTCAAACTCATGCGTCCATGATGATTCAGAAGAGGCTTGGACCATAGGCAAGATGAGTAATACAAGAACAAGGGTTGCCGCAATACGCATCATGAATGCCTCTGAATCATTGTCCGAAGTACTGAGCTAACCTCTTTCCCATCAACTCCAGGACAGGCCCCCATGACAACACCCATGAGAGGTCCCATTGCGCCCATTCCTCGTTCTTTAACGAAATCAATACGTTCTAGAACGATACCTTCGACAATTGATTCTAAATTGCCCACATCAGCAGGAACAAGGTCGTTTTCATCGGCAAAGGCTTCGATTTCTTGTACCGAGACGTGCTTGACATGAGCAAATTGTTCGACTACCTGCTCAATCCCCTCTCGAGTTAAACCTCCTGACTCGCGAACCGAAAGAATTTGAGAAAGGACCGAGGGGTGAACGGTTTCATGTTCGAGGAGTAAAGTTCCCCAAGCCTTGCTCTTGGATTCATGATAATCAAAGAAAGCATCATCCAATTCACGTGATAGAAGTTGCTTGGATTGATCTTCGGAGAGATCCGTCTGAGCAAGGCGTTGCTTTCGTTCATCTTGCCGCATCGGTAAATTCTCGGAAATACGTCGCCAATGCCCGCTGTCGATAGAAATGGTTGGAACATCCGTTTCAGGGTACATTCGCGCACCACCTGGAAGAGGGCGCATTGGCGTGGTTGTTCCGTCTTCTGGAGCCCCTTTCTTGACAACGACGTTTCGGACCTCTTGAGGGATGCGATGAAAAGCAAGTCTTGCTCGACGACCAACCGATTCGAGTGCAAGACGTGCTTGCCACGATGGTGCGAGACAGAGGACAAACGCATCATTTGATTTAAGTTCAAGTTGCTTTCGAACTGATTCTACATGCTCTTCTTCAATGCCATAGGCGGGAAGTTCGTCTGAGTGGAAAACACCACGAACGCCAGCTAGTTTCGCTGCTCCTGCTAATTCTCGTCCCAAACGAGGGAGTTGTGCTCCATCAACGTCTAGGATTTTCGAACCGATCTTCCCAGCAAATCCTTTCAATGGAAGCGCCAGCATTGTGTATCCCTCAGTAAGACCCTCAGTAACCATTCTGCTTTCACAGGATGTAAATGCGGCTGTAACATCTGTATACTCCAAGGGAATGTGTTTGGCAACTGCTTCCACGACGTCAGATTCCATGTCAGAATCATCTAAATCACGATTTGGTGGAAGTTGTGGCAATCCAAGAGACGAACGGAGTTCGTTGGCAAGACGATACATGTGGACCTGTCGAACCATCTCCAATCGAACGATTCGCGGAATCCATCCAAGGTCTTGACAGCCTTTGATTTCCACGCGATCGCCACAAGCGACACTGACGTTCAAATCTTGGCGAATGGAACCGAGACCACGACGGACACGCCGGGTGTCTCGAAGTGTTCGGCCGAGAGCCATAGCCGTCTCTTTGGCATGTTCTGGAGTTTGAATATCTGGTGATGTTGCAATCTCAATCAACGGTACGCCGAGACGATCGAGATTGTAGATGACTTGTTCACCGTGATCTGTAGGGATGGTGTCAAGTTTGCGTGCACTGTCTTCTTCCAAGCAGAGAACATCGATGCCAACATCGCCTGTATCAGTCTTGAGTGTGCCATCGGTTGAAATCAGAGAAGTGCGTTGGAAGCCACTTGTGTTCGAACCATCTACGACCGTCTTTCTCATCGTTTGAACCGCTCCAACCGGTTTTGCTCCAAGCATCGCTGAGACTGTGAGCGCCACATCGAGAGCCTCAGAATCATGCGAAAGCGGTGGACTTTCATCCAACTCAATCAGTCCCGAATTGGGCGACTGTATGTAAACAAAGGAACGGTTTCGTCGCTTCTCAAAACGAGCTGCAACATCGACTTTACCACCTTCTCCACTGGCCAATCGAAGTTTTCGAGCGTAACGTGGCCAGTCGCTTGGAACGGTATCGATGGTCACATCAAAGAGCATTGACGGTTGACGCGAATGGAGTTTTCCAGTGGCAAGTTGCTGGTGGACTTCGATACCACACATGAATCCTAATTGTTCTGTATCGAAGGTTGAGGCATCAGTGACATCACCTTCAGGTTCCTGATGACCATCACCTGCCATGGGCTTCCCACACATTTCCCCTTCAAGAGATGATTGCTTCACATCTAAACAATTTGAAGTGTATCGTAACCCGTTGGACGCATCAATCGACCATTTTGATTGAGTTTATCAATGACTTCTTCTGCTTTATCTCGAGTGATATCAAGGCGCTCTGCCTCATTGAGAACATCGACGAGTTGTGCGAATCCTTCACCATTGGAGGACAAACGGTCCACGATGTCGAGAATTGTTCGTTCCGCATGCCGAGCCTTCCCTTTCTGATTCGAGGCAATGGCAGTCTCATCGAAGTTCTCACCCATGAGATCGTATCTCCAAGTCTTGGTCAAACGAACTGCTCGCTCGGCATCCTCAATCGTCGCAATTTCCGACAAGCGAATTCGGGCACTAGCCTCGGCAAGGCGGGCGAGCGCCTCAAGAGCACGTGCTGTGATTGCAACTGAATCTTGGAACTCACCTGATTGCTTTCGTGTTGTAACGTAATAACTGATGATGTGTTTTTTTGCCTCTTCGTTTAGATTTGGATGAACGGTTCTCTTTGCATAAGCAACGTACTTTCGGATGAACTCTCTGTGGAGGTGCCCGTCGGTATGGCTTGGTTTTGTCATTACAGAACTCAGCTTTCTAGGGTCGGGCCTTGACCCTTCATTCACCAGTAATTCACTCGTTCCAGACAACCGATTGTCGACAATATGTCCAGCAATCTTGGCATCCTTATCTTCCGAAGGCTCGTCGGTCAACAGCCAAATGACATCGAAACGTGAAATGAGCGGTGGAGCGAGATTGATTTGTCCAGTGAATGGAACCTCCGAAACGGGTTGGAATCGACCTGCCTTCGGGTTAGCAGCAGCCAAAACCGCACAACGAGTCCGAAGACTAGCATTGATTCCTGCTTTTGAAATCGAAATAGTCTGCTGCTCCATTGCCTCGTGCATGCTCGATCTGTCGGCTTGGTTCATCTTGTCGAATTCGTCAATCGCAGCAAGGCCTTGGTCTGCAAGAACAAGAGCCCCCGCTTCCAAAGTCCATCGACCATCAGCACTTGCATCTTGCACAGCAGCTGCAGTTAAACCAGCAGCGGAGGCAGACATACCAGAAGTGAATCGACCACGAGGTGAAATGTTCCCCATGTAGGCAAGAAGTTGTGATTTTGCAACACCGGGATCGCCCATAAGGAGAATGTGAATATCTCCACGGTTTCTTGTCCCATCGGGGTTGAGGCGTGCAACGCCTCCAAACAATTGTAACATCAAAGTTTCTTTGATTTTATCCATACCAAAAATCGATGGTGCTATGGATTCAGAGATGCGCTTGTACACATCTTGATTGGCAGCAAATGCTCGAATCTCTGCTTCTTCCTCATCGCTTACAACAATTTCTTCGAGAGCGAGGTTCTGTCGTTCAAGAGACTGAACACGCATGAAAATGTCAAACACTGGAGTATCTTTGCCAAACTTTCGTTGTGAACGGATGAACAAGACGCCGTTTGCTTTGACTCGGTCGCCTGGATTGACTTTTCCGGTGAGGTCGTGTTCTGCGATGCAGGAGATACGTTCGGGTTGAACTCCTCCACGGACCTGTTCGGGTAGCTCTTGAAGTTCAATAAACTGAGAGTTCGTTAACGTTGAACGTTCTTGCAGCAATTGGAATCGTGTTTGGCGATTTGTCAAACCGCATCCGCCATCGATTTGCGAACATTCCATCGGATTGATTAATTCCTGTTCATTTGGTTGCTGAATCGTAGTTAGGTGCTCACAAGCAACGCACTTGAATGTAGCAGAATACATTCTTGGACGAACACCTGAAATTTTTGTGACCACCGCATCAATCGAAATCATCAGACCAATATCATCTGAGCGAAGTTGTGAGACAGTGCGTACTTGGTCGCTGGGGAGATGGACAATACGTACCCACGGGTTGATGGTTCCATAACCAACGTCAGCAAGTAGTTCCCGCAATGCTCGGTTCGATGCGTCGCCGTGAAGATCGGGTTGTTCCAAGATGCTCTGAGCAAATGTAGGGTCGAACCCTTCTATGGTTCGATATGAAACTTCAAGACTTTGAACATCTGGCCAAAGTTGAGCAATGTTGTGGACATCCTCAGTGAAATGTGCATGAAGGAGCGTTGACCATCGTGCTGTTAAATCAAAGTCTTGAATCATCGTTGCACCACGCCAAGGAGTTACTTATGGAAGGCTACCGTTCTTAATGGTTCCATTACAACTTCTGCTCCCCCTGATTTCCACTGGAGAAAATGATGTCTTCATGCCCGCATTTACACAAAATTTGACAGGGAGTGGAAAAACGCCAGCCTCAATAAGTTCATATTGGGCTGATGCGAGGATTTGGCATGATTATCTTCGCTCATGGAATGGAAGGTTCGCCAAACGGGAGTAAAATTCGCTCTCTTCGGGAAGCTGGATTTGAAGTCCTTGCCCCTGACTTCCAAGGAATGGCGCTTGCGGACCGCGTGGATTTGCTTCAACGGGTATGCGAAGAACATCGAGAGGCGAAACCGGTGCTTGCGGGTTCGAGCTATGGTGGGCTGGCTGCATCGATCGTTGTGATGAGAATGAATGAAGCGTTTCGTGGACTCCTTCTATGCGCACCGGCACTGCATCTTAGTGAGCCCCCTATCGAGGATGACACTGTGCTCGTTGCCCCTAAGGGACTGAAGACTGTCATCATTCATGGCATTGATGACGATATAGTTCCTATCGAATGCAGCATCGAGTATGCTGAACGATCTGGACAAGAAATCATTGCATTTCACAAGGTCAATGACGGACACAGGCTTGCGGAATCCCACAAACAGATAATTAGCGCTGCTCGATTGTTGATTGGCGAGACGATTGATTCATGAATTGTCTTGCTTTGGTAATTGTATGAGCGACCCCATGGATTATGCCTCAAGCGGTGTTGATATCGATCTTGAAGGTGCTGCTGTTGCCTCGCTCATCGGTTCACTACAACGCTCAACGCGTAAACCCGGAACCCCTGGAGCGCCAGTTGATTTGCCTGGCGGTTTTGGTGGGTTGATTGAATTCGGAGATTATCTCTTGGCTATGGCGACCGATGGAGTTGGAAGTAAACTTCAGATTGCAACAGCAGTAAACAATTGGGATAGCGTTGGGATTGACTGCATGGCAATGAATGTCAACGACTTGTTGTGCGTAGGGGCTGAACCTATTGCATTTGTCGATTATATTGCCGTTCCCAAACCGGACCCAGTGGTTCATGCCGCAGTTGGTGCGTCTCTCGCAAAAGCATGTGAATTAGCGAACGTCACGCTCGCAGGTGGGGAGACGGCATCACTTCCAGGGATTGTAACCGAGCTTGACCTTTCAGGTACAGCGCTCGGTTTCCTCAAGAAGGATTCAGCAATTACCGGAGAACGATTGGGACCAGGAGATGTGCTCATTGGGCTGCCATCATCAGGCATCCATTCAAACGGATTCTCACTGGTTCGAAACATCATCGATCGTATTGGTCCAACTTACACGGATCCTTGTCCATTCAATGCTGATTTTAATGGCCGGGAATTATCAGATAATCCCACGTTAGCAGAAGTTCTTCTCATTCCGACCAAAATCTATTGTTCTCCCGTCATCGCATTACTCAACCATCTTCAGTCCTCACAAAAATCGGTCCATGCAGTTCATGGAATTGCTCACATCACTGGCGGCGGTTTGTCCAATTTGCTTCGTTTGCACGATGATCTTGGTTGGCACATCGAAACACCGATGGCAATTCCTCCTGAATTCTCTTGGCTCCAGTCCCAAGGAAACGTCACAGATTTGGAAATGCATCGAACGTTCAATATGGGCCTAGGTATGGTTCTTGCAGTTGTAAAGGACCAAGCAGGCTCCATCCTTTCCTTCATTCAACAACACGAGCCAGAGGCAGCCATTATCGGTTATGTTCATGACAATGGACATAGAGTCACACATTCAAATTCAGAAATTTTCTTTGATCATTATTGAAGCGGTGCGGTCAAGAAGAGGAATCATTTCGACCTAACATGGGCGAATCGTTCACCGGCCAGGAATCTCCTCAAGGCTGGCCAGGCCATTTGTGGTGTGAGGGACGAACTTTTGTCCATCTCAAGAGCGACCAGTCTCGTCCTTCACACATGCCAAGAGGTCCTGCAGCAAAGTCAGGTTCGGGTTTCATGAATCCAGCTATGGCGCCCGCTCGGACACGTTCTGTGCTGCTGCTGCAAGATGCTTTGCAACATGGGTGGGTCAATGGTGACCGCCCAATCCGAGCCCTCGACGCCTTGTGTGCGACTGGAATCCGTGTTCGGCGGTGGCGAAATGAGATTGAAATGAACCTTCAATCAAAACTTCACATTACTGCAAATGATCTCGACAAAAATGCACTTGACTGGGCCTTGACTTCCATCGATTCCGACGAGGTGGTTTCGCATACATCTCACATTGACGATGAACAAGAAAAACCTCATTTCATCGGGAAGAATGGAATCAAGTTCCAGCATTACGATGCTCGAATGGCCATGGTTCAAGGTTCATTTCAATGGATTGATGTAGACCCATTCGGTTCTCCCATCACCTTCATCGATAGCGCTCTTCAGGCCCTTGGAAGAGTTGGCGTCCTTGAGGTAACGGCGACAGACACTGCTGCATTAACAGGATCATCCGCATCATCAGGGATGCGTCGCTATGGCCACAGAGGCATCGTCGATTTGTACGCTCATGATGATGCTGTTCGCGTTCTGCTCGGAACGATTGCAACTAGAGCGGCTCAGCTCGATAGGGCCATTGAACCGATTTTGGCGTTGTTCGATGGACATCATGTTCGAGTTTCGGTACTGGTTCGAAAGAGCAAGCAGAACGCTGACCGAACTCGAGACTTCATGGGATGGCGAGTACGAACCGAAGGCAAGCCGTATAAGTTCACAAATCATCCGACTTCGGAAGAACTTGAACGATCGAGTGGGCCGATGTGGATTGGCCCTCTATGGAACGAAGAAGTTTGCTTGCGACTGACAGAAGAACATGCTGTTGAGACATGTTTGGCTACGGCTGCAGATCTTCAGAGGGGAATGGATCTTGGTCTCAAATGGACAGATGAGGACCAACTCTACGCAGAACGAGAAATTCGTCGTTCTGTTCGCCACATTGCGCAAGCAGCACCATTGTTGTCTCGCGAACACTTGTTGTTGCCCTTTGATGAACTTCCACGCCTGGCAAATGTAGGCTCCCTTCCGACCATGGAACGGCTTATTGGCGCTCTCAATGAAGCTGGACATTTGACCGCTCGAATACCTGATTTACGCCCATTCATAGCAACGTTGGCACCGTTTGAAACTGTCATCGAATTTGTTCAATCATTCCAATCAACCGAATGATGGGTCGTTTAAATCTTCATCTGGCGAGGGCAAAAGCGGCGTAGCGCTTTCAATGATTTCTTGAACCGATTGCTCGATACTACGGGCATTTTCGAGCATCTTTGAGAGTGGAATTTCTTTGCCCGTCATCTCTGTGATTGCTTCGATAGCAACAGCAGCCGCTCGAACATCCGGATACATCGGGCTCGCCTCAGAGAGTAAAGCGGTGATGTCGAGATTGAGGCGATCGCCTTCACTCAGCAAAAATCCTGTAATTCCTGAAACAACCCCTCGTTGAATCGTTTGCAAATCGAGGGATTTTAGGCGAGCACGTGCAACATCATTGGCTCCGACAGCAAACAAGCCTTCACCCTGAATCTGTTTTTCTGGCTTCAGAATACCATCGATAATTATCAATTGATCGAAACCGCCTGCATTGAACCATTCGAGGACTGTTGAGCCAAAAGCGATATCTTGTTCTTTATCAAATTGAATTTCTGCGGTAAAAACACCAATACCATCACCCTGATAGACACGGACCGGGTGGCGAGGAATTTCATTCTGAATTAAAGCAACTGCTGGAAAATTCTCATCCATGACTGTTCCAAGCTGCGTGAGATTGAGCGATTCGATGATGTGGGATGTCGCAATAACTCCCACCATTCCAGCTGTGGTGAATCCACATATTGCGACACCACTCGTGGCCGGGTCAACTCCCGAACGAAGAACGAGGTCATACGTCTCGAATTGTTGCTTCATGCTCACACCCCATATCGCTGGTCGTATAGTGTTTGAAAAATATCTCGGCGATCATTCATTGTATTCGGACCAGTCTTGTTCTCCGGCTTCGCGGAACCACCAAGTCCCAACTTCATCTTCATACCATTCCGTTCCAAATTCATCCACTGAGATGTCGTCATCGTTTTCAGGATCTTCCTCTCCAGGATATTATTAAATGATTTCGTCTCCCAAGTTCTCGACCTCTGAAATAAGAGAATCGCTTGGACGTTCTTTCTTTTCTGGTTGTTCTGAAATAACCACGTCTTCAAATTCATCGAGCGGTTTTCCTGTTGGTATTTCAACGGGTTCATCATTTTCTTCAAGCATAATTTCATCTTCTTGATAGAAGGATTCATCCTCAAAATCTGCAGATGCACGACGGTAAAGAACAAGTCCGACAATCAGAAGAATGATTGCCCCTGCTCCAATTCCTCCCCATAGAACTGCATCTGAAGAGCTTTGTTCTTCTCCATCTGAAGTCGGTTCAGTCGTTACAAAAATATCTGCTATCCAAACAACGATATCTTCCTTGGATACGCTCAACTCATAAACCGTTGCACTTGTGAGTGTTCGAATGGTGAATTCTTTCTCAACGTTTGCATCATCTTGACGGTCCCAGAGCGGTTCGTCGTATTTTGGATCGAACGATACCGGAACTGTTCCATTTGCTTCGATTGTCACAACGCCAGGCGACTTAAACAACGGCGGAGATTCCTTTACGAAAATTTCAACCTTGACTGAAAACGGATTCGGGTTTTTAATATTGCATTCGATTGGGTCATCTGAGGATGGTTGATTCGTAAGCAACGTTGGCACCTCGCATTCGATTTCAACAGGCTGTATGCTCGTAGGAACCCATTCCGTTTCGTTTTGATTCGTTTCATTGTTCTGATTTGGAACAGAATATGGATTAAGTATGAGGGTTATTTCAGTCGTACCAAAGAAAATTCGTTGCTCAGAATCGACTGAAAATTCAATTCGGCTAATGTCTTCAAATGTGGATGCAATTCGAATTTTTCCTGAATCTATTGTTTCTGAGCCTGTTGACAATGGTTCTTGTGAATTATTGTTGAACGCCTTCCATGAAATTGTTGTTCCTTCAAGTGAAGCCTGATGAGCGGGACTGGAAGAGTCGAGGGCGTTCAACGATATGTTAACGTCAATTGCTGCATTTGCATCAACATCGACCGGAGATTGTGGACCAACAAGTTCAACAAACATCCCGGTGGAGATTGATTCAACCGCATTCACAGAAGCATAGGGTTGGGTATCGATAATCTCAATCGCATTCATAGAAGCCTGAATGTTTACTATACCGGTCAGATTAGTTGAGAAATTGAGTAAGCTTTGTGGAATCGCCGAATCGTGTAAGTTTTCCACATCGATGGCAATCCATTGCCCCGATGAATCACTTTCTCCACTGAGCAGATATTGTTCCTCGCCATAGGTCAAGTTAAGTTCAAGGTCAGCATTTTCAATTGCTGTAATTGCGCCGTTGCCATCCAAATAGTATGCATGTAGAGTAATTTTCATTGGACTGGTTGACTCAAGAATGTGATTTTCTGATTCTGCAGGCCCTGATTCAATTATAATTTCCAACTGACTATTGATGTACGTATTATTGAATGGAGTTGTTGGCCCAGCAAAAGGCAAGGGGCCGGTAGCATTTCCATAACCGTCCACCGCTGCGACTGCGACCCAATATTGTATTCCATCCTGAATTGGTTCAGACGGTAAGACTACTCCCTCGCTCAATTTAGAACTCGTTTGATCGATTTCATATTCCAAAACTGAACTTGGGACTGTAGCAACTGGTTGGAACGAAACGCCATCGATTGTGTAATTTTCAGTAGCTAGGATTTCGGATTCGGAATTTAACGGAGAAAAACTCGATTTTGCAACATAGATTTTGTATTCTGAAACCAAATGCAGATCAGTGTTTTCTTCCCATGAAACTTTCAGAGGAGAGGATTGAGTAGATAGGTCAAGATCGATTAATTGTACATTTGTAACTGGAGTTGGAGGCGATGGATAGGGCACATAGACTTCAATTGGTGACGAGAAATTACTAGCTACGCCATAAAGATGGATTGAGCGTAAGACGTAAACGTACGTTGATCCTGGTGATATGGATTCGTCAACAAAATAATTTTGATTAACAACAATTTCTTCAGGAGTCGAATAGTCAATTGATTCTACTGAGGTGGATTTGTAAATCAGGAACTCAACTAAATTTGGCCCAAACTCAGAAATTGGTTGCCATTCAATTTTTACATTATCCAGAGTTACAGTGCTTGTTAGCGCTGGATCGGGGGGTAGAGTTATGTTCGGTGCGCCAGGGGTAGAGATTAAACTCAAATCCACGACTTCGAAGGAGCCGGGTTGGCTTGTTTCCACAGGTAAAGTGACGTTAAATTGGCCAATACCCGCTTCCATCTCTAAATTTAGAGAATTGGTTAACGAGCCAACTAATCCAGGATTGTTGGTTACTAAAAATTCGATATCATAATTTATCTCCAAATCTGAAACATTTGCGATTCCAATTGAATTGCTTGACAACATGATGGAATAACCTTGCATTTCTATATCGTATCCATCGGTTATACTCGGATTAGGAGGAAGAGAATACTCGAATGATGTTTTAATTAAATCATTAGAATCTGAAAGTGTCAATACCCCAAGGTGTTGTATTGTTGAGCTCGAGTACCCTTCCACCGACAAGTCATTGCTACCGTCAAGATCTGCATCGATTGAGAGATTATGCCACGCTCCTATGAAGACGCCTTGAGAGCTCTCGCCTGCAAGTACAAACTGTTCCATGACTTTGTCATTGTTGAGATCAGAGAACAAGACGTCGGATGGCTGGGAATATGGTTGCAACGGACTTGGGTTCGTAGCGAGAATACCTGAGTTGTGGAAATCATTGAACTGGATAACCCCTTCAATCGTAGCCGGATTACCGTCACTTACCATTGGATTCGGGAAGAAAAGTGAGGCAATACCATCGTTATTGTGATCTGCAATTGTCGCATTTCTAGTTTCGATAACCTGATTACTTTTCGTTTCAATCCAACCGGTCCCGTTGTTCAGATGTATGCTCGATTCACTCATGTAAGGAGAAATAAAATCAATATCTCCATCCGCATCAATATCGCCCCCTACAGATTCGGAACTCATGTTCCTGTATTGCGTCATGTTGCTCATAAGGGCCTTAGATTGACTATCATAATAGACCAATGTTGCATCATCATTGTCATCTATTACCAACAAATAGGTTTGATTTTGAAGAGGGGAAAAGAAGTTTCCAACCTTCAGGGAACGCATATTAGCTCGGTTTTGGTTCGAATTCCACTCATAAATCGGTAAATTCGACGCTTCGACAAACATTGAGGAAGTAATTTGCAGCGATAACGATACGCTGCCGTTTTGTGCTGGCCCATGGATGCTCACAAGGTCTGGTTTTCCGTCTAAATTTAAATCTGCAATTTGAAGGTCCATTGGATCAGTTGTTAAATTAACAAGAATTTCAGGGTCATAAGTTAAGTTGGTTGGGTTGTAATAATGGATGCATATCGTATTGTTCATTATTTGAAACGTTACGACATCATCATACGAATCGTTATTCAAATCAGCAATTCGCATAACTTCAGAAGTCGAGCAAGTAGGCGTCCAGTTCGTAAGCGAGTAATTGTGATTTGTGTTGCTACTTTCAATCACGGCAAATCCTGTGTTTACGCCAGTAGTTGAGTTATCTGTTGAAAGAACAAATGCGTCAGACATATTGTCGTTGTTTGAATTACCAAGTTCCATCTGTGTTACAGATCCTACGGGAACATAATGTCCGTCTATTTGTGGTGTAAACGTCACATTGACAGAACTGGATTGGAGTCCTGCATTCGTTGGTAGTAAAATCGGAGTAGAAATTGTTGAGTTGTTATTCAACATAGCTATATCGTAGGTATATCCAGATTCGAATGAGTTTTGAGAACCAAGGCCCCCATACTCAGGAGAGCTAAACTCCCAAATCTTATCACCGAAACTATTGTTGACGAATACACTACCTGGACTCTGAGAAGGATTTTCAAATTTTACAATAAACGATGCGTCTTGGTAGGTAACATTTCTCGTTAACTCAAGTTGTAAATCGTTCGATGTATTTGAGCCATCGGACTGTATTGTTAGAGATTGGGCGCCTCCTGTGAACGTGTTTACTTCGGTTGTATTGTTCGCTAGTGATTGTGGAGCAAGTACCAGTGGTATGATGAGTAACAACGATATCAGAACTGCTTTTTTTGATTTTAAAATCGACGTCACTTTTGCGCCCCCTCGATTTCCTCACTGCAAACACATACTTGAAATCAATGACATCGATATGGAGAAGTCGCCAACATAAACTTCGCTGGCCAACATACAAACATTATCAATGAAGGTATCTTACCGAGAGCGTTTACCATGACAATACAGTCAAAGATAGCAATCACCGCAGGTGATATAGAAATTGACTTGAGTGGCGCAGCAGTTGAAATCGACGCTCGCCTTATTCAAATGCGTCGCGAAGATACATGGTCGATTGTGTTGGAACGTCTACGAGATGCTCGAGATGCAGCGATTGACGCTGCAATAGATGCTGCTCGCGATTATGGATTGCCTGAACGTGGATCGGCATTTAGCACGCTTGTGGAAAGCTGCTCATTGACAAAGAAACCAGATCAGGTATTAGCAGCAATTCATTATCTTCGCGATGTTGAAAAAATATCAGACAGCCCTCCAAGAGTTGTGAATCAGTTGTTTTCTGATGCTGGCATAGAACCACCAGGCAACCTCAGTCTGTATCTCAACAGACTCAAAGAACGAGGTCTACTTATGGTCCCTCTTGAATTCGGAGAAAAAAACAGATTTGCTCAACTCACAGATGCTGGAAGGGCACATCTCGATAAACAATCAACATCCTGAGCGCCTTATGGTAATGTCTGGTGGCGGGGCAGGTGACCCCCGGGACGATCCGGATTCGACAGAAGCAGAGGTTCTCGATTGCTCCTATCAGAATCATGCAAAGGGAATTTTCAGGAAAGGTCGGCACCGTGGATCAACATTCCGGAGAGCGATTCTCGACGAAGCAGACCTAACGGAAGGCGACTTCTCTGAATGTGATTTCCGGCGTGCATCAATGGTCGAAGCGGACCTGATGAAATCTGCATTTGATGGAGCGGATTTCAGAGGAGCCGATTTAAGAAAAGCCCGTTGTAATCTGTCGACTTTTCGAAATTGTAAGTTGGAGGGAGCTGACTTACGCGGGATACGTGGCAAGTATGCCATATGGCAGGGGAGTGATTGGTGGAATGCTATATTGAATGAAGATTTGGAAAAAGCATTAGCAAAGAAATGGCCTCGTCCAGACAATCATTCTGATTCATCATAAATGATTTCAACATTTCTTGCCTCATCAAAAGCCAGTTTCGCCCTCGCGTTGATTAATGGGAGCAAGGCCAAAGCCCCACATAAGAATGTACAAACACCGCACAAATAACCTGTGATCTCATACGTTTGAATGAGCATAGACTGATTCAGATGAAGTTGTGCTGCATCATGAATGATGATATTTCCCAAGATTCCTCCAATGAACGTGATTCCGGCACCTAGCAAAGCCAGCTTACCCCCAATTGGTTTCATCAAGTAAAGAAATATACTTCCTGTAACGATAAATGCTGCACCAAATGATAGTGAAATCCCCCGAACAAGGTATCCATTTTGGTGATTTACCTCCTTGTGAAACTCTTGGAATTGGTCGATGGTAAGATTCTCTCCCTGCTCGTTGGGTACGTTAATCAGTGTTTCAATTTGGCTATCTGAAAGAGTTTCTGACCTATGATTTGACAAATCTGCATAACCTAGAATTGCGAAGAAAATTCCACCAAGTAAGAGCAGAATCGCTACCGTCTTTGGACCTTTGCGGTCGGGGCGTACCGCAAACATATCTGGAACTTCTGAATTCATCATCTCAATCATCCCTCTTACATGATTCTAGCCCTAATCGCAAATCATCTGGAATCGTTCTTCGTTTCATTGACTCCATCTCCACACAAACTGTAACCTGAGATGATGTCCACAATAATTGGCCATGTTGATTGTGGAACTCATAGCACCATGTGCACGACGATTCACCGATTGCATCAATCCAAATTGTAGCAGTGATTTGATCACCATAACGTAATGGGAGATGAAATTCGGATTCAACGTGAACAACGGGAAAGCCAGTTTTTCGTACGAGGATCAAATCAGCATACCGAATATTACAGATGTCCATCCATGCGTCCTCGAAGAAACGGTGAGCAAGGTCAAAAATCCTCGGGTAATAAGCGATGTTTGCGAGGTCCACCATTGGGAAATCAACACCTCGCTCAATTCGAACTGCCATGACCTACGTATAGGTAGAAGCAGTATGAACTCTTGTACGAGCCATCGGTTTCTATGCCGTTGTGCTTATATCAACTTGGCAGGTGGAGCAAATACCCCGGCCCCTTGGGGTAGTTTGGATATCCTTCGACCCTGCGGAGGTTGAGACCCGTGTTCGAATCGCGGAGGGGCCGCCAAATCATGATGCTGCCTGCTGAGCACGATCTCTTTCCACCCTCTTTGCGACAGGGGGATGATGTTTTGCGACCTGCAGCATAAAATACTCATCGGATGCATAAGGCTCGTCGTGAATGAGCACTCGAGGAGAGTCGGATAGCAATTCGAGCACAGACAAAACATCATCATAGTGGTAACAATACTCAAAATCGGATGAATCATCGACCACCTTGGTCCATTTTCTTTGGTTCTTTTTCTTGAACCATATCGTGAATCCGCTCACCAACGGGTTGGCATCGGAAACTCGCCATTTCCAACCATCAGTTCCTTTAATCTCCGCAGCAGATTCTTCGGGCTTCATTACTGCGCCAGTTGTGGATTCAACCCATGATTTTACGATCGAGGAAGCTGGGCTCGTGGAAAGCCCATACAATTGAAGCATCGCTCTTCGTAGAGGGCCATGTGCAGGCTGAAGGATAAATTTGTCATCATTTAGAAGCATCAAGAAGTAAGAATCCAAAACATCGCAACCGGGAAGATCTGAGACATTTTTGTAATCCGGTTGAATACATACCGTTGCCTCCTTCCCCTTTAACTCGCCCTTTCTTGTTGTTTTTGTTGCTTGAAGCCCACTCCCTCCAGCAAATGGGTTTTTGAGTCGTGAAAGAACGGAATCAAGCGGAATTGAGTAGGTTGCAAGATTACCGAGTACAATGATGTTCTCTGCATCGAAAATGATTCTCTCTGGATTCTTTTCAATAGTCTTCATCAGATAATCGAGAGAGGTCTGCATTGCAGTGAATCCTGAATCGATTCTTCCTTGAAATTGCTTTAATTTCTTTTTTTGATATTCGGTTGAGGGGGAAGGGTGCTCAACCTCTTCTTCATCTGCTAGGAGAAATTCATCGCTCATGAAGAATTCGGAATTCGAGGGTATTTGAACTTAGGAGGGCCAATGAACTATTTCCCATTCTCGCTCCTCTGCGAATTTTTGCAGTGGCCCTTCTGGGTTTACAGCGATAGCATGGCCGCATATTCGCATAAACCACGAATCCGCAAGAGTGTTGCCGTATCCGAAACACTTTGTCAGATCATGGCCATTCATCCTCGCATCTTGCTCAACTATAGGCACCTTTCCTTTTCGACGAGGCACGGACCATCCTCGTTCGGATCCTGATAGCCATCCTGAACGCGTTTCAGGCCCACAACCATACACTTCATCCATGTTGAGAACGCGTGCCATCGCTTCCGCCATCGGAGCAACAGTTGCTGTAACGAGAACCAAACGATGTCCTTGTCGGCGATGCCATTCGAGCCGCTCCCAAGCACCTTCAGATATTTTTGATTTGAGCATGGATGTTGCTATTTCTTCTGAGTACTGTTCAAGAATGCGCCAAGATGCAAACGAAAGATGTCCACGGTTTCGTAAAGCGTCGTAAGGGGCCTTTCCTGTGAGAAGGCCAATTGCCGCACCAAAAATCCATGCAACTGTTGCATGTGGAATTCTCCAAGGCCGCCTTTTTGCAAGAACGCCTGTCAACGTCTTCTCGCTAGAAGCGTTGAGTAATGTGCCATCGAGATCGAAGTATGCTGCAACCTTCGATGGGTCGTCCATGCTCACCCGACGAGAAATCGATTGATGAGGTCGTCGGTTCAGAAATCCCGAATATTCAAAACAAGCGATGGAAACGGTCCAGTCATGCAGCGCATGGTGACATTCATCCTTGTCACCTTACTTGCTCTGCCTTTATCTGGTTGCATTAGTGGAAACGAAACTGATTCGGCAGCAGGTACGTATTCGGTTGATGTTCAATGGACTGAAATTTTACTCGAAACGAAGTCCGAGTATTATTCGGATGGTGAAGAAGTTGTTTGGGATTTAACATCGAACGATGTTGAACAAGAAATTCAGAATGCTGGGGGAATTATTGTTGGAATTTCAATGGTGCTTGACTATCCTAATGAAGATGAATCTGCCAATTTTGGTTTCTGTACGGGTTTAGAAGATAATGTTCCAGATGTGATTTACGGAACTGTAACAAAAAATTCATGGACACTTACAGAAAGTGATTCCAACCCAGGATCTCACATTCTCAACTTGACTTGGCATAACCAATCCTTACTGGAGATGGAAAACATCTCCGGAATGTCAAAGTCTGAAATTCTCAATCAAATCGATCTTGGTGAAGTCGTCTTCGGAACGTACAGTTTCAAAATTATGGTTGAAGCAGCCGCTTATGATGGAGGAAGTTGCACGCACACAGATAATGGTGAGAATGTTGCAAGCTCAATATCACTATTGGTCATCGACCTTGATTTGATTGGAAGTGATGATGTTTCTTCCTTGGCAGTTGGAAACGGTTCGATTTCCATCATCGTTTTTTCCCCTTGGTTTATCGGAATGCTCATTTTGGTCGGTTATCTTTTCACTAAGAAAGAACGGTATCATCTCACTGTAATCCTCGAGGATGATGAAGTCATTGATGAATCTCAATCTTCGGCCGAAGAAGGGAAGACATTGGTTGAAAGTTATCGTGCTCGAGTGTTGACCCTCTGTGCCCTTTATGTTGCACAGGGCATACCATGGGGTTTCATTACAGTGACCTTCGTGACCTATTTGGCCGTTGAAGGTGTAGCAGCGGGTCAACTCGCTTTCTTGCTCACGCTTGGAACGCTCCCTTGGTCGGTAAAATTCCTATGGGGTCCAATTATCGATCGCTATCAGTTCCCAGAAATGGGTAAGCGAAGACCGTGGATTTTAATCGCCCAAACAGGAATGATTGTTGTTCTCAGTTCTATGTTGTTGATCCCAAACATGTCCTCAAATGTGACGCTCGTTGGAGTTATGTTCCTCGTTTACAACATCTTTACTGCTCTACAAGATGTTAGTACTGACGCGCTTGCTGTCGATATCCTTGAACCGCACGAATTTGAGAAAGTCAACAGTTACATGTTCACTTCGAAAGCAGTTGGAGGAATCATTGGTGGGGCGGGTTTGGGAACCATCATCGGATTTGTTGGAATAAAGGGAGCGATTGTGCTGCAAATTCCAATCCTCGTTGCCATCATGCTGGTCCCATTATTCATGACAGAACGGCCTGGAGAGAAATTGTTTCCATGGAGTGAGTCTTCTGAAAATATCGTTGAACAGGAAGCGATTGAGCAAAAGAATTTCAAAGACATTTTCGACAATATCAAAATTGCCTTCTCGTTTCGCTCAGCGCAACTCGGTGTTTTATTGAGTTTGATTATCTCACTCTCGTACTTCCTCATACCTATTCTTCCTCTACTTTTCGTCCGAGAATTAGGATGGACTGAGGAGCAATTCAATGCCACCAAAGGTGGCGTAATTCTCATCGTTACAATGCTAGGTTACATGGTTGGAGGCCAGTTAGGAAAACAGTTTGGAGGCAAAGCAATCATCATCGGTGCGGCGTTTTCAACCGCTCTCATTACCGTCATTTGGGGAATAAATGAATCTCTATGGAGCAATGGACTGTTTATGATGACTGTATGGAGCCTGCAGACGTTTGTTTGGGCCATGGTATCGATCAATATTTATTCCCTCATGATGCGAATTACATGGGCTGAGGTTGGAGGGACTCAATTCACTGGATACATGGCGATGATGAATCTCTCAGCAATCATAGGGTACCAATTAACGGCCCCCCTAGCTGCAAGATTTGATTATTCAACGCTGTTTTTTATCGCGGCATTGCTTGAAACGGTTGTCATCTTCGGAGCTATGTTCATCGATCCTGAAGAAACTCGGCGAGAGATGGCAAAAAGGCTCTCCGATTAAGTTTGAATTTTTATAACCAAATCGCAAATTGAAATTACAGCAGGAAACAAAATATACTGAAATGAATAATTCAACGGTAATGGCACGAAATTGGAACAAGATTTGGAGATATGTACACTTGCTGGCAGGAATTATGTTGGTAGTTTATCATTCAAGAATTGCATACGTTGAGTACGGATGGATGGATACTGCATGGTCTGCAGAAACAGACAAGTTCGTTTCAACCACCTTTGTATTCTTGGTCATGTGGACTGGTTTAGCAAAGTGGCCAATCTATCCATGGTACAAGAAGCGACAAAATCGTAAGAAGCGTGAGGAAAGGGAAGCAGTCGCAACTGAATGATTGTCGAGATTCGAAATATCCACATGCTTGGTGTGATTCCACTACCATGCCATGTGAAAATTGCGGAGCCGCATCTAATCTGATCTTTTATCCCAATCGTGTTGGATGATTGCTTCGGCAATGGCTTGAGCATCATTTAGAATCAATTTGTCTATTTTTATCCCACCAAAGATTGTATCTCCAACTACGACTGAATCCTGTATCGAAAGAGATTTTCTACCCGAGCTATCTCCTCCAATGTCTTGTTCATCTAATACCCGATCAAGATTCGATTTTGATGCCAATATCTTGTTTATTTCAATTTCTTTTTGTCCAATTTCAACCTCCAAGCTAGCTACTTTTTTACGGGTTTCTTGCAACTCAGACTTGGCATTTTCTGCATCTTGCCGGGCATGTTTCAATTGAAATTCTAAGGCTGAGATAATGTCATCTAACGTAACCGGGCCAGTAGATTCTGTTGATTCTCGAGAGTTTTGGTCGGCTGCTTCCAAATCAATTCCTGTTCTATTGGCGGACTGGTTTTGATAAAACGATGATTTAACTTGGCTTATTCTGGAGCTTATAGTGAAAACATCCCTAACGGACAATGAATAAATTGCAGCAAGAATAACGCAACATGATATTGAAACTATACTTTCTGAGATTGAGAGATCCCATTCCCCTGCAGGAATGAAAAAACCTTCACTTACTCCTCGCTCAAGAATTAGAACTAATGCGACTCCTAATAAATTCAAAACGAATAAAACCAAAAAAAGCGATACGATAATCATGTACAACTGGAGCACCAAATTGTTCTTTGAAAAGAGTTGGTGGTCGTCCTTCTTTTTGTACAAGTCTTTGATAAATAAGTTAACCAGGATACCCGCAGCGGCAAAACAAAATCCTACCCAAAGAATGTACCAAGATGTCCCTGTAAGCATAAATTATGATACAAACGATGGTTATTTAATTGAATTGCAATATCAAATTTTTTTTGAACCAATATCTTTTGCTTGAAGACACCCGTACACCCGGCGTCCAGCACGATGATCTTGCCACCATGTCAATCGATCTGCAAGATGTCTTGGAATAAAGAAACCAACTTTTCGAGGAGTCAGCCCATGATTTCGCATCGTTCGATCATGGGACAAATTCGCAACAATCGATTGGGCTGAGCACCCTGGGTTTGTTGTCACAAACCGCATGATTTCTTCTTTCAGTCGTTCAAAGCGTGCCTTTTTCTGGGAACCTTTGCCCAGTCTTCTTGGGGACATAAACGCAAATGTTTGCGTTTACGCTTATGAAACAAATGGGGGAATTCCCTATTCCATTGTGACCGGTTGAACGGTCTTCCAGTTGGCAGTAGCCAGTTTCTTGGCTTTTCCATCCGCAATAATTGGAGCGATCTTGTTCAAGCGGCCGTGCATGCCATGGACTTGGAATTTGACTCGGAGTTCAGCGGTTAGTGATGCTTCAAGGGCTTGCATTTGCTCATCATCCAATTCGACACTAGCGAGTGCTTTTCCAGAAGTGATGGAGGAGATGGTGAACATCTTATCCTTGCAAGAAAGCGATGGCCTGAAATCCATATCATCTGGGTGATTCATCCATACTGAAAGATCAACAGAGAGGGTGTCTCTGATATTGACTCGACTGATTTCAACGGATTCAACCATGCCACTCAACCCTCCCATACATTGACCATTGAAACCCTTTTCGTCTTGACTTACTCAAATGAAATTTCAGTAATGATTGGTTCATGAATCACTATTCGAAGTGTTAGAGTCCAATCGTTACCTGGATCTGGGTCAGGAAGAAATTCTATTGTCGAATCAGGATTTGTCTGTAATGCTTTGACGAATAACCTCCAAGAATCCTGTCCAAAGTTTTGGCCGGGCTGGCCAAGAATCTTCCGAAGTACGACCGCTTCAGAGTCAGCTTCAATGACTTCATCGAGGCCTTTGGAATTGAGGTCATTTGCTGTTATTGTCGCTTTCGCATTTTCGGATTGGGTAACGTTACCGCCCTCGGTTTCAGCTTCCTCATTGAAACCATCTTCTGGTATTGAAATGATGAGTGAAAAATTATCATAGGGCTGGATGATATCATCTTCGAGTTCTAATGTGGCTTCAAATGAAAGGATTCTTCCTTGTTGTCCGGGAAGGATTTCTTCTGTCCACTCATCTCCTTCATCGAGGTATTCTGACCACGATTTTTCAATGACGCGTTCCTTCCATTGGATGTTGAATTGTCTTGCTGAAACATTAATTTCAAACACTTCTGTAACAACTCCTCCTTGGCCGTCATCGATGGTCAATGAACCGGTGTAAATCCCGCTCGTATTAGTTGGGAGGAGAGTTTGTGGATCAGTGGAATCGATGTCATTTCTGCCATCACCATCTCCATCAGAATCCACACCCCAGTCCAAATCCCATTGGAAGGACAATTCAGCCGACTCAGGATCGCTGGAGGAAGAACCGTCGAGGAGTACTGCGTCACCTGCTCGGGGATTATCGGGATAGTTGAGTTCTATTGTTGGAGCACCATTGACAGTTACGATAGTAAATGCTTCGTCGATTCCTCCTTGGTCGTTTTCGACTTCAAGCGAAATGGTATAAACGCCAAAAATATCGTAAATATGTGAGGTGAAACCGGTGACGGTTTCAGAGGTCTCTCCATCACCAAAATCCCAGCGATATGCGGTGATTATTCCCTCTATAGCATCGGATTCCCGTGCATCAAACGTGACCATTTCACCTTCTTGGATGAGAAGAGGATACACTTCAAGCGTTGCTCGCGGTTTGGTCGTTGTATCCAACGCCTCTAGACATCCAGCAAGTGAAAATGTTACCATAACAGCAGCAAGAAACAAGCCACGTGCCCGCAGTAGTTTCTCTTGCATGAATTCCCCTCAATTCGGTCCTATATCTAACCATGTTGTTGTGCTGAGTAAAATTTGACCGATTCAGGGCGTTGTCTCGCTTGGCGGGTCAAAGGATACCTCTGATGGGATATCACCAACGATACTTGCAGATTTCAGATGGTTTCCAATGCCCTCAATCGAGTTATGTTCGATAACATTTTTTTCGGAAAAATTTTCCATTTCTGTGTCAAGAAGCGCCTCTTCAACCGTAGTTCTTTCGCTATCATAATCTGGAGCG
The DNA here is from genome assembly GCA_036019775.1 of Thermoplasmatota archaeon. Taxonomy (GTDB): domain Archaea; phylum Thermoplasmatota; class Poseidoniia; order Poseidoniales; family Poseidoniaceae; genus MGIIa-L2. Next base: position 13,260 of record JAYXXD010000001.1, on the reverse strand, counting down.
GGTAAAGCTTCAACAATTTCTGGTTGTTCCTCATCGGAATCCAATACCGATTCAATAGCTGAAACATCTTGTTCAATATCTCGTTGATATTGCTCCTTGAGTGTAGAAAGCATATCATCTTCCGAATTCTCTTCCATTTCAGTTGTTGATTTGCGATTGGAAAAAAGGCGTCGGAAGAAACCCATACCCTTCCGTATCAAGGGACATTCATTAAACTGAGTGAAGCAATTCTGTCAACAACGTGGCTTAGGAGATAGTTCTTCAATTGCATCTTATTGGGGGTTTTCATGGAGCTGCTTGAAGGCGAACGGGTTCTCGCTTTCGATTTAGAAACTACAGGCATCAGTACCTCCAAAGATCGAATAGTTCAATTGGCCCTCATTGGTTCTGATGCAGATGGTTCAGAAATTTCCTATGACCAATTGGTCAATCCACGTCGACCTATTCCTTACGACTCACAGCGAATTCATGGGATATCGGATGCTGATGTTCGTGGAGAACCTGATTTTGCAGAAATTGCAGATCGTGTTGCTGAGTTAATCGAGGGTTGTGTCCTCATTGGCCACAATGTTCGCCAATTCGACCTTGCGATGTTACGAAATGAATACTTACGAATCGGAGCTCTGCCTCCAGAACCGAAGGCAGTTCTCGATACACTCGAAATGGTTCGTAGACTCAAATTACCTCGACCTCATCGCCTTGGAGCACAGTGCAATCGCCATGGCATTTCCTTAGAAAATGCCCACACGGCATCCGCAGATGCTGCTGCATCCTTGTTGCTTCTATGGAAATTGGGGTTGGATCATCCAAGTTACTTTCGTAAATCATTGGAAGAGGTTGAACAGTGGTGTGCAACTGGTTCAACTGCTAAGGCTCAATCTGATCTCGGCCCACAACTCGATGACTTGGAAGTTGTTGATCCGAATGGGATGGTACGCCGGGACGGGGATCACATGGTTCTTGCAGTTGGCCGCCACCGTGGACGGCATCTGGAAGAATTAACCGGAATCGATCCTCGTTATCTTCAATGGTTGCTCTCTCCAAATGGTATTGAGGACGACCATGCCGTTGAAGAAATCAAGACTTACCTGAGTCTAGAATAGGGGCCCATGGTAAGACATCGCACCACGGTCCTACACGCCAAACTTCACGATTCATCATTGCGCTCCCGAGGAAAATTGGCCCTTGATGTCCCTCATCCAGTAAACTCTCGATGGCTTCTTTGCCTCGTCCATCGAAGGTGACGTTGCGTATTTGCCCCGTTGGTTTAACGCCGCCAAACTCATTTTCCGGTATGCATTCTTCAACAATTGCTGTTGAACGTTGTTGGTCATACTGTTGCAAAATCACGACCCCGTCTGAAAAGTCGCCCTTATGGAGCGTTTTGTTTTCATGCCGCCAATTCCACCAATGTGGGCACCAAGCTTTCCAATCGCAAAACCCTCCACAAGAGGACTGTCCTGGCGTTGGCTTTAGAGGGGTATCGCTTGGCTTCGTGGCATTCCATGCCTCATATGCAGCCTCGAGTACGTTTTCCCCAATTGCATCCCATTTTGAAGATGTATCTGTATACCAACCCTGTGCTTGTACTGGAGGTGCTTTCTCATTATTTGACAAAAGGATGTCTCGATACATCCTCAATTGTCGATTGACTTCAGGCTTGAGTTTGCCTTGTGGTGGTTTTCCGGTCTTCAAATCAGCAACAAGCCAGCCAGTAAGGCTTCCAGATTCATCAACATGTGCGAGTAGAAGATCCAATCGTCCCATCAAGCGGCCATCCTTTGTCACCAATTCGCCCTCGACTGCGATCACAAGCGATTGTATTTTCTTCCATAAAGCGATAGTAATTCGCTCATGTGACAAACCCTGGACTCCGACATGATCGAGAAGCATATTGATTGCTCCCTTCTGTTGTTTTTGGGCTTCCTTGTATTTCTCTTCTTTCCAGTTTGGATGACGTGGCGTGTCATGAAAAATTTGCTTTTCCTCTTCCCATCGATTCCTGAGCAACTTATCTGCTTCGAAGCGAATCCAATTTGATTCTGCAGGTTCACGTCCTGAGAGATCGATTTGCAGCAAATCTTCGATTGATGCATGAACTGCAGTTCCTAATGATGCAGCCATTCCAGTCTTTTTGGGCAGGCCTTGTCGGCTCAGCCAATACATCCGGGGACATGTCTCGTATCGATTCCACGCAGAAGGCGAGAGGCTGTGCATGCGTTGTTCGACCATGGTCAATGCCGGTCCTTGATGGACATGAAACCTACGCTTGAAGCCGAAAGTGTTGAATGCTTCCTTGCAAAGTTGTGGTCATGGAAGGGACCCTTGTCAAAATTAGAGCAGACGTGATTACCGAAGGTGCGCTTGTCATTACTTGTTTTCCAAGTGTTGGAATGGTATCAAGCGTTGTCGGGCATTATTTAATCGATAATCTGGATCTTGAATTTGTTGGAGGAGTTGTTGACTCTCGTCTACCACCATTGACACTGGTCACTGATGGGAAACCAATGCCAATCATTCGAGCGTATGCAGGGAAGCCTGAATGCAGTATTGAAGGATGTGATAAAATCATCTTGCTTATGAGCGAACTTGTTATTCCAAGCCCATTGGTTCACGATATTGTATGGGCTTTGTATGATTGGTCAAAGGGTTCGAAAATTCGCATGGGTATTTTGGTCGATGCCTTTTCCAAGGAAGGTCTTGGTGGAAATTCAGGTATCGAAGAGCCAACTGTTGATTATGAGGATACAGATGGAATTGATTTGCTCGGCATTGGAGCAACAGACCACGTATGTGATATGCTGAAAGAGATGGAGATGCCTCTCTTGACCAGCGGTGTCATTCGCGGTATCAACGGTGTTCTGCTCAGTGAGGCTCGCAGAAGAGCCATCGATGTCATGAGCGTTATGGTCGAGGCTGACCCTCGATTCCCTGATGCGAGAGCTGCGGCTGCATTGGTCAAGAAACTCAATGCTATTTTACCAACAACACATCTTGATGATCAACCTCTACTTGAAGAGGCGCAATTGCTTGAGGAACAACTAAAATCACTGCTCAGCCAAGCAGCTCCTACTGAGGCGCCTTCACCGTCATCCATGCTTTACGGTTGATGTCTGTCGCACAATTAACGCAGCAAGTATGACCAGAATTACGAGGATGCTCATCCATGCTGGAAGTAGGAGTGTAGTTTCTTTGACGAAGGGCAAAAATTCTGTGAGTGAATCAGCCCTTGTATAGGTCCCTCCAAGCGATGCAGTAAGGAGCATGCAACCTGTTGAAATGGAACCAAACGCATTGTGAATGTGGTGCGAATTTATGTCACCACCCATTTTCCAACGCGTGAATAAAACGCCTAAAGCAAGTCCTCCTCCTGCTGTTGAAAGTAACATTTTGTTGGCAAGAAGAGGAGAGGTGTGGGCTCCACTTGGCGACGATCCTAGGCCTGAAGATATTGCGAACGGTAATGCGAGTAGGCCAAACAATAAGGCCATATGTGCCGTTGAATCCATCATCGCAAGGTATTGACTGTTTTTATTTTGAATCGACAAAATCGAATGCAAGACAAAACATAAACCTGCAAGTGCAAACGACCCGACAACGAGTTCTGTCGTTATCACATGAAACGTGGCAGATTCAATCATATGTTCTCCTCCATGTAATCTTTGAACCCATCCTCTCGATGTTTCGGTTTTCGGACGAGGATGACCAAGCCAAAGAAGAGAACCACGTGAGCAATCGATTGGAGTAACAGCGCTGTTTCATCTGCTTCCCACGTTGGATCAACACTTGAAAGAGAGAACCAGGGTGTAGTTTGTTGTGGCCCTTCACCATCTAGGATGGCTCTCCATTCGATTGTGGAAGCGGTTAATGCAGACGGTAGGTCAGCGGCCCAGCAACCGTTGTTTTGTGTGGTCTCAAGTTGATACGACTCTCCGGATGGCTCCCGCCATTCAATAACAACGTTATTTGCTGCAATTGTTTTGAGACACAACGTCGTTGATTCACCTACCTCTCTTGATGTCGGTGGGTCGTATTCTGGACTGATTCTTTGTAGATTTTCAGGGATGGGTTCAACTGAAATTTCGAATGCTTCAGAAACGCCAAAAAAGGGGCTTCCAGCATCGTTTCCTGAATTGTCCCCATGGTGCACCGATACGTAGAGCAATTTCTTTCCTATCTCATCGGCACGAAGGATCCAGGAATGGGAAAGAACGTTCGATTCGGGGGGTGCAAACTCGATGTAATTGTTTGAGCCACCCATTCCATCGGAAAGTATGCTCCAGCCATCGGTTGTTGGGATATCGCCGTTAGCATTGGTCGAGGAAAGAAGGAAAATTCCGATTTGATCAACATCATGTGATGTGTCAAATCCTGAAATCTGGACAGTAATTTCAGTAGGTTGACCAACCCAAACAGTTCCAGAAGGTTGTAAATTGAGTTGTAAATTCGACGTAGCGTTCTGATTGGCATCGCCGTGACAAGCTCCCCCGCACTGCATGTTTTCCAACCCGTTGCCGACTCCACCGGGATTCCCGCTAGCGTGAAGCGGAATAATAAGTAACAATGCAAGTATGAGAATTAATTTCTGTTTCATAATCAATCCCCTCTACCAAATAGAGCCGCACCAAATAACAGGATTCCGATAATGATGTAGACTGAACCCAAACCTAGACCTGCAAAGGAAGATGGCCCCTGCTCAACCTCAATTGTCAATGAATCAATATCGACGTTTACTGAAGGGGACTGACACGGAGATTCGAGAATCCGATCGCCGAGCATTGTTTGGATCTCATAGTTTGAACTACCACCTAAATTTGGAGAGTCACTAAAGGTTGTCTCATTTGTCATACCGATGATCACACCATTTCGAGAAATTTCAAACGATGCTGGAGCAGAGGATGTCCAGGTCCAATCGAGTTGAACGTTGGTACCAGATACCGTTCGAGTAAGATTTGGACAAGACAAAGCTGAGATGGGTTCAATCGTGATAGAGGTTGAATTCGTTGCTCCAGATTCATCGGTAACTGTGAGAAATACCTCAACGGTTCCGCTTGCTGGCATCAGGAACGACGTCTCATCTCCAGAGGACGCTCCATTCATCCAAATCCATTGATAACGGATAATGGAATTGTCTGAATCGGTTGAGGTTATTCCTGATAGAATTACTCGCTCACCAGCATAAAGCGCATCTGTCTGTACAGAAATCCTCGCAAGAGGAGGTGTATTTTCTACAACGATAGTAGCTGTTGAATTAACTGTCGACGTCCCATCTGTGACAACAACTTCGACACTCCATATTTGACCTGGACCGAGATACGAAGACGGAACGTTTGTTGCATCATCAAGTGAGCTTTCTCTAAATCCATTTCTGAACCACGTAATCGATGAAACTTCAGTGGTATCACCGTCAATGTCAGCGATAGTTGTCTGAACGGAAAGGTCGTCTTGAGAAGTTGCATTATCAAGAGATACAGAAAGAAGTGGTTCTGAGTTAAGTATGATCACAGAAAGCGTTTCGCTTTGAGAACTCATTGCTTCACCATCATTTGCTTGTACGACAGCAGTCCACGAATCGCCTTTGTTTGTGGCAGAAGATGGAAGCGTTGCTTGATTGTTGTACTCCAGTTGTATTTCACCCTCAAGGTACCATGTTACGCTCATCGTTTGTTGGTCTCCATCAACGTCGCTCATCGTTGCCATCACGGTCACATTTTGATTGGTAGTTGCTTCTGAAATGCTGATATTTGCTGATTCCAATACAGGAGCAGAGTTCAGTATTTCGATATTTGGCGATGATGTCCAATTTGACCATTCCGTGCCGTCATTTACTCGCACTTCGACTACCCAAAGATCGCCTTTCGCCGTCATCGTTGAATCAAGTGTTGATGTTGTAATTAAGGTCAAGACATCGTTTTTCAACCATCGGTATTGTGTGTTAACAATAGAATCCATATCTGCATCGGAAGAGGTGGAGAAGGCCACAAGTGTGTCAAGAGTTTTCGGATTGGCAGGTGAGACCGTGATACTATCTACCGTTGGAGCATTGTTTGACTCATCTCCCACAATGGAAACGGGATTTGAACGAACCCATGAGGAGTGGCCATCCCCATCATGAGCACGGACTTCGACTTCCCAACTATCGCCAGCCCGTGTCGCTAACGAGGGTACGACTGAAATATCATCCAAGCCGTCTTGCAAAATGCCGTTTAGATACCAGCGATACTCGAAAGTAAGCGCATCTTCATCATTGTCCACATCACCGCTTTTTGACGCAATTAGGTCATCGTTCGACGTTGGATTCAATGGAGATATGGCGGCCGAAGAAATCGTAGGAAGGGAGTTCAACACCGTGATTGTGTTTGAAGTCTCGGTTGCGCCGAAGTCTTCTCCATCACTCGGTGTGACCGATGCTTGCCAGTTGTCTCCTTTGGAGGTAAATGTACTCGAAATTGTCATCATACCGTCAAACTGTGGTTGATGTGTCCCATTGAATGACCAATGGATTGTCGTCCCTGATTCAGTATCACCACTGTCTTGGTCGGAAAATGTGTAGGTGAGCGTAATGTCATCGCTTGATGTTGCACTGGATGGTGAAATTTGAACATCAGATGCAGTTGGTGGAGTGTTGGATACGACAATCGTTTCTGTGATGGTTACGGATTTGGTGGACCAAGCATCACCATTATCTCCGTTTGCGCCATTCGCTGTCAATCCAGCTATTCCAACCGATACTGTTCCGCTTCCAGAAGGTGGAGCAGTCCAATCGAAAGTCCATGCTCGATTCGCCTTGTTCGAGTGCGTTATCGATTTGCCACTTACTTTGACGCCCGAGTTCCCTCCTGTCGAAAGTGATCCTTTGTCAACTTCAACATTGAAACCCCCATGTGTACCTGATACACCTCCAGATACTGAAACTTGAATTGAATATGTTTGGCCAGCAGTGTAACTCGATGGGAAATTCTCAGAAATAGCAACAGAAGGGCTGCTTCCTCCATGACAGCCGCAGCCTACTGAGGAGAAGTGCTTACCACTTGAATTCGCTTCGATTACAGGTGTGAGTAGGACCATTGCAACAACAGCAGAAAGGAGAACGGCTTTGAGTTGCATAGAGAAAAAGTAGACCGTACTCGTTAAGAATGTTCGTTCTTTGCGACAGAAAATTTCTCAATAATCAAACAGTGTTGGTTGGGTCGCAGACGATTTGTTTTCAGGGGAAAGAGTCGTTTCTGACAATCGTTGTAGCAAAGTTTTCTCATCCCAAACTTGGACATTCAGTTTTTCCGCCTTCGCAAGTTTAGACCCTGCGTTCTCTCCAGCCACAAGTACGGATAAATTCCCAGAAACGCTGCTTACAACCTTTCCGCCACCAGCCTTGATTCGGGCTTGAATACTCTTCCTCGATTCTGAAAGTGTACCTGTTACACAGAAGGTCATACCCTCGAGTGGCCCTCCGGCGTCTACGAACTCTTCTTGCTGGATTGTCAAGAAAGAGAGAAGGTCGGTAATGAATGCCTTTCGAAGGTGTACTCCATTTCGCAATTGGAGCGCAACGATTTCACCGACTCCATCAATCCTTGTCAATTCGGATATTCTTGATTCGTCATCGAGGCTTTCTCTAGCCCAACCTAGGAGTTGATCTGGATCTTTGAAATGGTTGGAGATTGCCGTCGCAAGTTCTGGACCTATGCCTGGCAAACCAAGTGCACTAAGGTACTTCGAGAAGGTCATTGAACGACTCTTGTTGATTTCATTGAGAACTTTCTCTGCTGACTTTTGCCCCATTCGATCAAGTGAGAGTAACATGCGAATATCGAGTCGATACAAGTCAGCAATACTCGATACGAGGCCTTCATCGATCAGTTGCTCGACAAGTTTCTCTCCGATTCCATCCATTTCTAATGCTCTGCAATAATAGAGGAGGCTTCGACCCAGTCGTGCCGTACATTGAACGTCTGTGCAGCGAAGGAATGCCCCTTCAATTTCAACTGGCCCCTCGCAAGAAGGGCATACATTCGGAGGTGTAATTGCCCGACGTTGTGGCAACTCACTATGGAATGGTTCTCCATCCGCATGCACCCGACCATCGAGATCGTGCTGTGTTGCTGGACCAAGGCTCGCTTCAATCTTCGGAATTACATCTCCACGACGCACTATGCGAACTTTATCGCCAATTTGAATACCCAATCGTTCAACCTCTCCAAGGTTATGCAAGGTGGTGTTTTCCACAGTTACGCCACCTACGCGTTGAGGTGCGATGCGCGCAACAGGTGTAATCGTACCCGTTCGGCCTGTCTGCCAGTCAACATCGAGAAGGACCGAGTCTGCCTCCTCGGGAGGAAACTTCCAAGCTAAAGCCCAGCGGGGGTGATGTGCTGTCATACCAAGTAACTCTCGCTTTTCCAGGTCATCAACTTTGAAGACGAGCCCATCGATTTCAAAACTATACGCCTCTCGCTTTCCACTCCAAGTTTGTGTTTCATTACACAGAGAAGCAATAGAGGTCGCTTCAGTATCTGAATCATGAACAACCCAAGGTGCTGGCTCAACGCCTGCAACTTTGCTCAACCATTCAAGAATTCGGCTGTCAAATGAGTCATTGGGTGGCGCTTGCGAATCTGGATGTCGGTGCGATTCGTTCGGAAATTTGGCATCGTATGCCAAAAACACCAAGTCACTTGCTTCTGCTTTTCCATCTGCTTTTTTCTGACGAAGTGCCCCTGCCGCGAGATTTCGTGGATTTGGGGAAATCTTCCGATACTTTTCTTCAAACACAGACTTTCTCATCACGACCTCGCCACGGATGTGAACATCGACCTCTGTACCGAGTGTATGTGGTACGTTCTCGACCTTCCGAGCATTCTTGGTGACGTCTTCACCCCTATCGCCACTACCGCGAGTTGCTGCGCGAACTAAGCGCCCTTTTCTGTATTCAAGTGAAAGTGCTGACCCGTCGAGTTTTGGTTGAGAAATGAATCGTGTTGATTCAAGGGAAGATTCCCTCACAAAATGAGCAATGTCCCCGTCATCTGTTCCTTTGTTTAGAGAACGCATTGGAAACATATGATCGACTTTAACAGTCCCTGGATCGATTTCCGCCCCAACCCGTTGTAATTGTGGATGCTCGGGATTGGCTTGCTTGAGTTCATCCCAAAGTGCATCAAATTCAGCATCTGAAATCTCAGTCCTTGCTTGGTTGTAATACAAATCTGAATGATATGCGATTTGTTCCGCCAACCAAGCTACGCGGCTCTGTTTGGAAGTATATTCTTCGCCATCATGAGCCATGTTTAACCACCAAGTTGAACCCATTTAAGGTTCATGATTTTTCAGTTTTAATTCAACAAACTCTCCATCAACCATCGGGCAGCGAGTCATCACCACCTTCGACATGATGCGCATGTGGATTTCAGCTACAACAAATACCGTTGCTTCGAACATGTGCCCCGATTGAGTTACAAAATCATCGTCTGCAAACGTTGCGTGAAGATGAGTGAATGCCGATCCATCTTGATGTCGAGCCAGATTACCCTGAAGCGTGACGAGCTCTGCAGGTTGTTCAAGGGTTCGCCGATGATAGGTGAACGTTTCATCCATGTAACCAAATGTTGAATTCATCGTTCGACCAATTCCACTTGTGATCATTGCTCCATCAATTCCAAGTTCATCTGCAAGTTGACGTAAAGAAGCATGAATCTCTTCGCCCGGTTCTAGGACGACAACCACATCATCTCCGCTACGCGCCCATTCCATGATGCAAACACGGCAAGGAATCACTTAGCCATACCTCTCCTCATTCCTCTTGGTCTGGGTGAAGAATTTCGATGATTTTCTCAGCTGCAATATCAAGATCACCACGATCACCACCCAGAGGGAGTGGTCCAAATGGGCCCCACCCTTTCCTCAACAACATGATGCGATGTTTTGGTTGACGTTTAGGGAGTACGAGCCGCCCCCACTCGTAACGTTGTCCATCAGCAAAAAGATGGGTCGAGGTTATTGCATACCGTTTCGGAACCAGTAAAGAAATGATATGCAATCCTAGAAGCAAATCCCAGAGTAAGACATAGATGATTGGAGTGTTTGAAAACGAGGCGAATCCCCAAGGCAGAACCATCATCGCTGCCATTGAACCTAAATTTGCCCATTGACGAAACATTTCGTGATTGCGTTCACTTTTCCATGCAAACCCATCATTGGGCAAATGACCAATTTGCGGAATGTCTCGGTGTTGACGAGTAAGCCACCATGCATCCCATGCAACAATAACTCCGAGAATCAGAACCATAGCAATTGCAACGGGTTCTGCACCGGGAAGCATACCATTACCTCACAGCATCCGTTCATCAACTTCGCCCAGATTCTTTGGTCCACCACCACGAACTCGAACAAAGAAAATGATGAGAACCAAGATTAGTATTGAAGCAAATAGAATGAGAGGTGTTGCTGAATCTTCTGAGTCATTGATTGCTTTTCCTTCGAGTTCGTCTGGTATTCCATCACCGTCATCATCTTGATCTTCAAAGAGGGTCGTTGTTGACCCTGCTGGGCATTGAATTCGATCGGGTTGTCCGTCTTCATCCGTATCAATCCATGCGCATGGATCCTTTGGCCATGCATCCTTTTCATCGAGACGGCCATCGTTATCATCATCTGGATCGTATATGTCAGGCCCACATTGCAACCCATTCGTTGCATCAAACCAGGTGTCTGAACTGCATGTTGAAGTCCAATCTCCATCCGTGTCGAGTTGAGTAATTTCAATATCGACTTCAGCCATGCTCGATAATCCAAGATCATCTTCAGCAGTCAATTGAACAACAAAGAGGCCTGTATCCAAGGAAGTGATGTTGAATATGGTTGAGGCATCCGTGCCTTCCTTCACAAGTTGATTTTGAGCATCAAAGACCTTCCATGATACGACAATGTCAGATAGGTCAGTTGCATCATCAAGAACCGTCAACGAAATTTCAATGGGCATCGTTTCCATGTACCTTTGTCCCGAATATGGTGACTGAATGGACAAAGCAGGAGGAGCGTTCGCAAGCAGTATGATTTGTACATTCTGTTGTGAGCCAGGACCAATAGGGAATTCGTGACTTGTTGGAAGGCTTAGCGTGGAAACGACCGTTACTGTCGCCTCTGTCGTCGCAGTCGAGCCATCGGAAGTTGTTCGCTTATGAAGCAATTCAATGTCAACAAACAGCCCTGTTCGTTCGATTGGATTACTGAGCAATACCGAAGTTAACGAAAAGGATGAGTCGACGACTTCTCCATTGAGTAGTGCGTGCAGTGAATGTGTTGACCACTCATTGAGCAATCCGCCTTCATCGGTTAAAACAGACCCTATCAACGATGAATCAATCGCGTCAATGGTGCTGCTTGCAAGTGATACATCACCATTAAGTGAAGATGATTCAATTCGAATATCGAAGTATTCAGCCGACAATGCCTCGACTGCATCGATTGAAAAATTTCTCAATGTTGCTGGGGCTGGATCTTCAAAGTCATGGGCATGCAGTTTGACCCCAACAGAATAGTCTGTAATTTGTATTTCTTCGGCAATAATAGGTTCAGATAGCCCGTGACGTATCGTCAGACCAACACCAGAATTGTCACCATTGAGCACGATGTTGTGCAATTTGGCTGAAGTTTCGTCGAGATCAATACCCGGGGCTCCGAATACTGAGAGATTATTCAAGACAATATCTTCGCACATGAAGGCAAAAACCCCCCCATTGCTTCCTGAGTGAATAAGTGAGTCTCGTAGTTGGAATCCATGAACAATGGATTGCATCCGAACCGTGTATTCTCCATCAAACAAAGAGGATTCGACTCCACTAATTTGGCCCGACGTACCCGTCAAATCAATCCCGTCATCAAGTCCCACTCCAAGAGATACACCCTGAACATCAACTGTGGAGAGACGTGCCCAGAGACCATCGCCTTTGCAGTCGGAAAACGTAACCCCGTGAAGAGCAATTGTAGCATCTTGACTTTGGCTTTTGATACAGATTGAACCTGCGTCTCTAAGTTCTGAATCGATAAGTGTTAACGATGAGTGAGACGAGGCATCGATATTGATCAATGGATCAGCCCCTGCAGAGCGTGCAAATTGAGCATCCTGCGCATTCACCTCGCCTCGCCCAGCCATGGAGATTAGAGGCGAGCCTTCTGTTAGAAGGGTCCCAGACAAATCGATTCGAGAACCAACGATTCCATCCAGCAGTAAGCCCCCCCATCGGGCGCCAAAACCTGTCGAAGAAATGGTTGCAGTTCCTGCTTCAAAGACGCCTTGAACATCTATTATTGCATTCGAAGCAATACGTAATTCAACACCATCATTCACTGTCATCCTTGTGTTTGAAGCAATTGTCAGATCTCCTTCAAGCCGATAAGGGCTCCAAGCCTCTTCAAGAATCAACCATGATGTAATTGTCCCTGTCTGGACTGTCGAAGCCATGAATGTGTGAGATGTTGATTGTTGGACGTTCCACGCATAAAACTCGGTAAAGGACCCGATTTGCATCGTGACCGTTTTGGTACTCTCTTGAACGTCTCCTTGGGAATTAACCGTACGTGCTGTCGTTTGTGCTGTAACCTGACCAAACGAATCTGTTTGGACAGTTTGACCATCGACAATAACCGTTGCTCCTTCAACTGGAAGGCCTTTGTCGAGAACTTCGATACCTAAGGTGGAGATTAATGTGAATGAGGCTCCAGTACCAGTAGAAATTTGTCCATTTGCTTGCCCACCTATCATCTCAACTTCGCAGTAAGGCATAATCGAAATTGTTGACATAAATCTCACATTTGCTATATTCTGGGTTTGAGAACAGCTCCACGATACAGGCGATTGTATCTCCAACCCTTGGCCTTCTGATACAAGGGTTGATTGGACACTCATCGAAAGGGATGAAGCGTTGAGGATTCCGTTATTTCCGGTGATTTTTCCTGAATATCCCAGATCTACAGAAGAAGATGGATCAACGATTAAAGTCGTGTCAATGAGTTTGAGGTGTGAATTTAATCCGAAATTCAAATCTCCGTTGAGTTGGTGTGGGGAGCCATCCGTTCTAGGACCTAATACGATTGTAGAAGAATCTGGTAGATTCCAGTCACCTTCTGGAAGGCTGATGGAGTGCAGAACTATTAAATCAATATTCTTCTCACGCTCAGAAAAGTTTGGTGAAAGAATTTTCTTTGCATCAACAAAAAAAGAATCACTTATTCTCATAAAGAATTTATTTTAAACAGATATAA